>JAGNTI010000052.1 GCA_017987615.1 Sediminibacterium sp.
GTTTAACAGAGAATTTAGTTACGGGCAGTACCGACTCTTCTATTTTTAGTAAGCAGGTTCAAAGTTCAGTAACCAATAATAAAAATCATCGTATCAATTTTAATATCGAAACAAATTTTGATACGAGCAATACGCTCATCATTAGACCTAATATTAGTTTTCAAAATACACATTCAGAAACTTTTCAAACCACAAGTTCTACACGTGGAAAAATTACAAGTCTTAACAGTTCACGCGTAAATTCTACTCGAGACAATCAGGGCATCAATGGAAGTCTAGAAGCAACGTTTAGACACCGTTTTGCAAAACGTGGCCGCACCTATTCTATTGGCTTAAATAGCAGTTACAATACCAACGACGGGTCTGGAAGTAACTGGTCACAAAATCAGTATAACCTACCATCACGAAGCTATACCGATACACTCGATCAAATTTATACAACCAACCGCGATGGCAAAAACAATAGTGCTACTTTATCTTACACTGAGCCTATCGGAAAAAATAAACAACTAGAATTTAACTATAACATTTCTAGTAATGTTAACAATTCAGGAAGAGCAACAAATGGCTATAATAAAGTAACGGACAACTATGATATTGCTGTTCCTAATTTGAGCAATATTTTTGAAAATACTTTTAATGCTAATAGATTTACATTGAATTATCGTGTTCAAAATGCAAAGTATAATTTTAGTGTAGGATCTGGTCTTCAGGTTGGTGATCTAGTAAGTAAAAACATAAGTACCAATGTCAATTTAAAGCAACACTTTGTAAATTTATTTCCATCTGCTAATTTTAGATACGATTTTACAAAGTCCAAAAACTTACGTATGTTTTACAATGGACGTACGTCACAGCCAAGTGCTGACCAGTTGCAGCCTGTAATTGACAATAGTAATCCATTACTTATCAGAACCGGTAATCCCAATCTAAAGCAACAGTTTTCACACTCTTTTAGATTCTTATTTAACTCGTTCGATATTTTCACTCAAAAAATTATTTTTGCTACCCTTAGTGGTAGTTTTATTGAAAATGATATACAAAATTCAACAACCATTTCTGGTGGCGGTGTGCAAACCATTAAGCCAGTTAACTTAAGTGGAACCTATAATGTAAACGGATTTTTTAATTATGGTTTCCCTATTAAAAAGCCAAAAAGTAATTTAAACTTAATGGCAAACGTTTCACGTAGTCAAACGCAAACACTGGTAAATAGTATTAGCAATTTCACACGTAATACCAATTTAGGTGGTACGATTTCATGGACAACCAATATTAAAGAAGGGTTTGACATGAATTTCTCTTCAAACTCTAATTTGACAATGGCTAGGTATACATTGCAGCCTCAACAAAATGGAGACTTCTTTAGTCAAACGGTTTCTACCGAAGCAACTATTTATTCAAAGAGTGGTTGGGTATTATCTACTGACTTTGATTACATATACAATGCTGGTAGAAGTGAAGGATTTAATACAAGTATTCCACTTTGGAATGCGAGCCTGTCTAAGCAAATGCTAAAAAATAAAGCCGGCGAATTAAAGTTCTATGTATTTGACTTATTAAATCAAAACATCAGTATTTCTAGAAATGTAACAAGCAACTATATTCAAGATTTACAAACCCGTGTTTTAAAGCGCTACTTCATGATTAGCTTCACGTATAATTTACGCAAATTTGGAGCTACACAAGGACCACAAAATCCAATGATGAAAATGATGCAAATGCCAGGCGCAGAACGTCAAATGAACAATATGATGCGTACCTTTAGAGGTGGGGGTATGTAAAATCAACAATAGATTTTTGAAAAAGGCTACTTCTAAACCGGGTAGCCTTTTTTCATGCTTACAACTGTTAGTAAAATTGATGTTTTTTGTGGAAAACCCCTGATTTTACTGCAAACTAACCTATTTTTACACCCTCAAAATTATACAATACCCTTTGGTGAAAATAGCTTTTCAATATAGAAACATGGTATGTCAATCAACAGCTAGTTGTTTGGGTCCTATTTCTGTGGTTATGCTTGTGGTCAGATCGCGACGTGGATGCTGATAGGACGAGCAACTGGCACTTGCCCCTATCAGTGAAAAAATCCCCAGTTTAATTTTTCATTTTCTTTTTCTACAATTTTAATTGAAGGCGTTGGAACAAAAAATAATTGTTCGCGTAGCAAATGCTAGCGACGTTACATATGCTCAAACCATTACAGACGAAATGGAATCTTCTGCAAAAGCCAGGGGTACTGGTATTGCCAAAAGAACACCCGAATACGTTGCTAAAAAAATGGAAGAGGGCAAAGCAGTTATTGCTATTGAACCGGATGGTACATGGGTAGGGTTTTGTTATATCGAAGTGTGGGGTCATGAAACATTTGTGGCGAATAGTGGACTCATTGTAGCACCTGCGCACAGAAAAAGCGGCGTTGCTAAATTAATTAAGCAAACCATTTTTCAATTATCGAGGGAGCGTTATCCAACAGCAAAAATATTTGGATTGACAACGGGTCTTGCAGTGATGAAAATCAATAGTGACCTGGGTTACGAGCCTGTTACCTATAGTGAGTTAACAGACGACGAAGAGTTTTGGGCAGGTTGTAAAAGCTGCGTGAACTATGAAATTTTACAAAGTAAAGAGCGTAAAAACTGTATGTGTACGGCTATGTTGTATGATCCTGCGGATCATTATACCACGCAAGAAACATCTGCAGAATTTAAAAGCAACTCTAAACTCTATGAGCGCTTTATGAAGTTCAAACAAAATAATTTGTTGCAGTGGTTTAGAAAAAAAGAAAAGAAAACAAGCAAGCATTCATCCATCGAAAAAAAATAATAAAATGGCAAGCGAATTACATCAAGTAAAGGCAGGTGATAAAGTGGTACTCGGATTTAGCGGCGGTTTAGATACTTCTTATTGCGTTAAATATTTAACGGACGAAAAAGGGTATGAAGTGCATAGTGTAATTGTAAACACCGGCGGTTTTTCGGAAGAGGAATTAAAAAATATCGAAGCCCACGCTTATAATTTGGGTGTAAAAACACATACGACTATAGATGCTGTAAAGTCTTACTACGATAGCATTATCAAGTATTTGATCTATGGCAATGTGCTTAAAAACAATACCTACCCACTCAGTGTAAGTGCAGAACGCCTCAGTCAAGCACTTCATATTGCAGAGCATGCCAAAAAGATGAATGCTACTGCGGTAGTGCATGGTAGTACAGGCGCTGGTAATGATCAGGTTCGTTTTGATATGGTTTTTCATATCATGATTCCTGGCGTTACCATTATTACGCCTATTAGAGATATGCAGCTTAGTAGAGAAGATGAAATTGCGTATTTAAAATCTAAGGGCGTTAACATGAACTTTGAAAAAGCTGCTTATTCGATAAATAAAGGGCTTTGGGGAACCAGTGTTGGTGGTAAAGAAACCTTAACGTCTAAGGGCATGTTGCCAGAATCTGCATGGCCAACACAAGTAACTGCATCTGGTAGCGAAGAAGTGAGTTTGCATTTTGAACAAGGGGCTTTAACCATGATTAACGACAAACGTTTTGATCATCCAACAAAAGCCATTCAATATTTACAAACCATTGCAGGTGCATATGGCATTGGTAGAGACATACATGTTGGCGATACCATTATAGGTATCAAAGGACGTGTTGGTTTTGAAGCAGCAGCACCCATGGTTATTTTAAAAGCGCATCATGCCCTTGAAAAACACGTGTTAACCAAGTGGCAATTAAATTGGAAAGATCAATTAGCGCAGTTTTATGGTAACTGGTTGCATGAAGGTCAAATCATGGATCCTGTCATGCGCGATATAGAAGCATTTTTAGAAAATGCCCAAGAAAATGTAACAGGCACCGTATTTGTTCAACTGCATCCTTACCGCTTTACAGTGATTGGTATTGAATCTGCATTTGATTTAATGAGTAGCAAGTTTGGTAAATATGGAGAAATGAATAGTGGCTGGTCTGGTGAAGACGTTCGTGGATTCTCTAAAATATTTGGTAACCAAACTTCTATTTACCATAGTATTAAAAATAGCCAATCATGAAAAAAATAAATGTTGGTATAGCTGGTGGTGCTGGTTACACGGGTGGCGAACTTATCAGAATATTAATTCATCACCCTCAGGTAAACATCGCATTTATTCATAGCAGTAGTAATGCGGGTAAACCCGTATCTGCGGTGCACACAGATTTAGTAGGCGATACAGATTTAGTATTTACAAGTTCTTTTTCTGATGCTATCGATGTGTTGTTTTTGTGTGTGGGTCATGGCGAAGCAAAAAAATTACTTGCAGAACAAAGAATAAGCCCATCAGTTTCCATCATTGATTTGTCACAAGATTTTAGACTTGCCTCAAATGCAACCATTGGAGATAGAACTTTTGTATACGGTTTACCAGAACTCAATCGTGAAAAAATAACCACTGCAAAAAACATTGCCAACCCAGGCTGTTTTGCAACGGCTATTCAATTAGCATTATTACCGCTTGCAAAAGCAGGCCTCTTGCAAGATATTTATACAACAGGTATTACAGGGTCTACCGGTGCTGGACAGTCATTAAGTGCTACTTCTCATTTTAGTTGGCGCGCCAATAATATTCAGTCTTATAAAACACTCGATCACCAACACGTTTTTGAAATTATACAATCCATCAATCATTTGCAATCAGACGCGCCACTTAGTACAAGCGGCGAAGGGTCTGGTTTGCATTTTGTACCATGGAGAGGTGATTTCACAAGAGGTATTTATACCAGCTCTGTAATGGATTGTAGTTTGCCGCTAGAAGCCGTTCAGGAAATGTATGCGGGTTATTATGCGGCGCATCCATTTGTGGTTGTATCTGATACTGCTATACATTTAAAGCAGGTGGTGAATACCAACAAATGCGTATTGCAAATTGAAAAAAGGGGAAATAAACTGGTGGTGCACAGCGCTATTGATAATTTAATAAAAGGAGCTAGTGGTCAGGCGGTTCAAAATATGAATTTACTTTTTGGACTTGGTGAAACAACGGGTCTTTTATTTAAAGCAAACTTTTTTTAGACATGAAACTATTTGACGTATATCCACTTAATAATATCACCATAACAAAAGCTGCGGGCTCGTATGTGTGGGACGAAAAAGGAACGGAGTACCTAGATATGTATGGTGGGCATGCTGTTATAAGTATTGGTCATACGCATCCATACTGGGTATCAGCGATTGAAACGCAACTGCATCAAATTGCTTTTTATTCTAACTCTGTTATTATTCCTATTCAATCTAGGCTAGCAGAAAAAATAGGAACAGTAAGTGGTAAACAAGACTTTCAACTTTTTTTATGCAATAGCGGTGCAGAAGCCAATGAAAACGCTTTAAAGCTTGCGTCTTTTGTTACCGGCCGTAAAAAAATTATTGCATTTACAAAATCTTTCCACGGAAGAACTTCACTTGCCGTTGCAGCAACAGACAACCCGTCTATTATTGCACCTGTAAATGAAACAGATAATATTATTTTCTTGCCTTTTAATGATGAGCAGGCGTTAAAAGCATGCTTCGAAAAAGAGGGTGACACCATTGCAGCTGTTATTATTGAAGGCATACAAGGTGTTGGCGGTATTCGTGTAGCATCAAATTCTTTTTTACAAAGTATCAGGTCTTTATGTGACAAGCATGGCGCTTTATATATTGCGGATAGTGTGCAGTGTGGTTATGGCAGAACAGGACAGTTTTTTGCGCATGATGCTGCAGGCGTAGACGCCGATATTTATTCGATGGCAAAAGGTATGGGCAATGGATTTCCCATTGGCGGTATTTTAATTGCACCCCATATTGCACCAAAATACGGTATGTTAGGTACCACGTTTGGTGGTAATCATTTGGCATGCGCTGCTGCACTGGCAGTAGTAGAAGTAATGGATAATGAAAATTTATTAGCGAGTGCTGCTAGTCATGGCGCTTACTTAATGGAAGCACTTTCAAAAATTCCACAACTACAAAATGTAAGAGGCAGGGGCCTCATGATTGGTTTTGATGTGGCTGATGAAATCAAGGATTTGAAAAAAGTATTACTCCAGGAGTTTAAAGTATTTACTGGCGAAGCAAAACCAAACGTAATCAGACTACTTCCTTCCTTGGCTATTACAAAAGAGGAAATTGATATATTCTTAGATAGACTTCAAAAAGCCATTCAATCTTTGTTATGAAAAAATTTATCGAAGTAGGTGACGTTACAGACATACAAGCACTCATCAATAAAGGGCTGGCATATAAGCAGCATCCATTAATGGATAAAGCCCTTGGTGCCAATAAGCGCGTAGGTTTACTTTTTTTAAACCCTAGTTTGCGTACAAGACTTAGTACACAAGTAGCTGCGCAAAATTTAGGCATGGATGCCATTGTTTTTAATGTAGACAAAGAAGGTTGGGCTTTAGAATTTGCAGAAGGTGCCATAATGAATGGGACTACTGTCGAGCACGTAAAAGATGCAGCGCCTATTTTAGGTCAGTACTTTGACATTTTATGTATCCGTACTTTTCCAGGCTTACAAAATAGAGATGAAGATTACTCCGAAAAAATTATCAATCAGTTTATTAAATACGCGGGTGTGCCAGTTGTAAGTCTCGAAAGCGCAACACTGCATCCACTTCAATCATTAACGGATTTAATTACCATACAGGAATCTATTGCAGCCACAGGGCTTATTAAAAAACCAAAAGTAGTGTTAACCTGGGCACCGCATGTAAAAGCATTACCACAATGTGTGGCCAATAGCTTTGCACAGTGGGCAACGGCTGCCAATTTTGCGGATGTTGTTGTTACGCATCCAGCGGGTTATGAACTTTCTGAAAAATATACCAAGGGTGCCACTATCACACATGATCAAGCTGCTGCTCTTGAGGGTGCCGATTTTGTGTATGTAAAAAACTGGAGTTCTTACGAAGATTATGGAAAAGTTTTTTGCACCGATCCTGCGTGGATGTTAACGGCAAATTCACTCAAGCATTCTAGTAATGCAAAAGTGATGCACTGTTTACCCGTAAGAAGAAATGTAGAACTCTCTGATGAAATATTAGATAGCGCAAGCAGTCTTGTTACCAAACAAGCAGGTAATAGGGTTTGGGCTGCACAAGCCGTATTGTCCACCTTATTAAATTCAAACAAGTAAGCGTGGAAAAAATATCCATTATAAAAATTGGCGGTAATATCATAGACAATGAAGCAAATCTTGCTTCCTTTTTAAACGCCTATGCGGCAGTAGAAGGAAAGAAAATTTTAATTCATGGCGGTGGCAAATTGGCCACTAAAATGGCCGCCGATTTAAATATACCACAGCAAATGGTAGATGGCAGAAGAATCACTGATGCTGCTACGCTTAAAATTGTAACGATGGTATATGCTGGATACATCAATAAAAATATTGTAGCAGCGCTTCAATCAAAAAATATACAGGCACTTGGTATTTGTGGAGCAGATGCAAATATCATAAGAGCGCATAAAAGAATAAACGCGAGTACCGATTATGGTTTTGTCGGCGACATTGACGCAGTAGACTCGGAAAAAATTATTCAATTATTAGAAGCAGGCTTATCGCTTGTAATAGCACCCATAACACACGATGGCGCTGGACAGCTATTAAACACCAATGCCGATACGATGGCACAAGCTATTGCTACTGCTGTTAGCAGTATGTACGAAGTATCTTTGGTATACTCTTTTGAAAAAAAGGGTGTACTTTCTGATATTCAAAATAACGATAGTGTTATTCCGGTAATTAATCCAGAAAATTACACTAGTTTAAAAGCGAGTGGTCAGGTAAATGAAGGGATGATTCCAAAACTAGATAACGCTTTTGAAGCTTTGCAAAAAGGCGTAAATAGGGTTATCATTGGAGACGCTTTAGATATTGAAAAATTAATTGCTGGAAAAACTGGCACTACCATTCAAAAAAATTAATACCTACTTGGAAACAAATAAACATAATTACGCAGCTGCTGCAATCGCTTTATTACAAAAGCTCATTGCAACCCCTTCTTTTAGTAAAGAGGAGGACGCTACTGCGTTCATTTTATTTGATTACTTAAGGCAAAATGGGGTAACGCCTCATAGACACCTTAACAATGTTTGGGCGGCTAATAAAAACTTTGATCCTTCAAAGCCTACCATACTTTTAAATTCTCATCACGATACGGTAAAGCCTAATGCAGGTTATACGCTTGATCCTTACAATCCCATAATTAAAGATGGTAAATTGTATGGGCTAGGAAGTAATGACGCTGGTGCTTCACTTGTTTCATTACTACATGTTTTTTTACATTATTACAACGCGTCTAATCTTACATACAACATCATTTATGCGGGTACTGCCGAAGAAGAAATTTCTGGAAAAAATGGTATTGAAAGTTTGGTGCCGCATTTACCAGTAATTGATTGTGCCATTATTGGTGAACCTACGCGTATGCAATTAGCAGTAGCAGAGCGCGGCTTAATGGTGTTAGATGTAGTGGTGCCAGGTGTTGCAGGACATGCGGCTAGAGGCGAAGGTGTCAATGCAATTTATCAAGCACTACCTGTCATTGATGTATTTAAAAATTATGTTTTTTCAAAATCTTCTGAATTGTTAGGTCCGGTACAACAAACCGTCACTGTTATAGAAACTACCAACAAGGCGCATAATATTGTACCTCCGGGTTGTACATTAGTGGTGGACGTGCGTGTGAATGAGTGTTATACGTTTGCGCAAA
>JAGNTI010000213.1 GCA_017987615.1 Sediminibacterium sp.
ACGCCGATTAATTTAATTTTTTATTGATGACATTAAACGCCTACATCGACCATACGATTTTAAAACCTACAACACTTGTTGCAGATATAGAAAAATTATGCGCCGAAGCGGTTGAGTATGGTTTTGCAGCCGTATGTGTGCCACCCAATTTTGTTAAAACAGCAAAAGCACTTGTGGCAGGTACACCTGTTAAAGTAGCAACTGTTATTGGTTTTCCATTTGGATATAGTGCTGTGGAATCAAAGATTGCTGAAATTATTTTAGCAGTAGTGGATGGTGCTGATGAACTAGATGTAGTGGCAAATATTAGCGCTATAAAAAATGGCGACTGGGCCTATCTAGCAAATGAGCTGGGTCATATTTTACCCATTATTAGAAGTAAAGAAAAAGTTATTAAAGTAATAATTGAATCGGGTATACTAACCAACGATGAAATTATTAAGTGTTGCGAATTATATGGAATAGCAGGCATCGATTATTTAAAAACTTCTACAGGCTACGCCGAAAAAGGAGCTACCATTGAGGCGGTTCAATTATTTAAAGCGCATTTACCTTCAAATGTTCAAATAAAAGCGTCGGGCGGCATTAGAGATTATGCTTTTGCAAGCGCACTTGTTGCTGCGGGTGCTACCAGGCTGGGTTGCAGCGCAAGTGTAGCCATTGTTACGGGCGCTTCAGGCACTGGAAACTATTAATGTTGTAACTTGGTAACACTACAAATTGTTTGTAATGAAAAATAACAATGTTTGTTCTATCGCCTTTTTTATCGCCGCCATGTTTTTTGCGGTGGGTGCTAGTGCGGCAGATACTATTGTTGTTATTAAAGACCCACGCCTAGATATATTATCACAAAAGCAAGCCTTTATAAACAAACGCACATCGGTGCTAACCAGTAATGGAAAAGTAAAAGGTTTTCGAATTCAAATTACAAGCACCAACAGTCGCGATCAAGCATTTAATGCAAAAGCCGCGGTGCAATCAAAATTTCCAGATCAAAAGGTATATACTACCTATCAGGCCCCTTTGTTTAAAGTGCGTGTAGGTGATTATATAAAAAGAGAAGACGCAGAAAAGTATAGAAAATTAATGCTCTCTATTTTTCCAACAGGCATGTATGTGGTGGAGGATGTAATAGAAGTAAGTTTAGACGATATCGATTAATAAATGACAAATTATATATGAGTCAATTACAAGAAAAAATTAAAGCATTGGCAAAAGAATTTGCGCCTGCACAAATTGCAGTGCGTCATCATTTGCATGCAAACCCCGAGTTAAGCTACAAAGAATTTAAAACGGCTGCCTATGTTAAAGCGCAGTTATTAGAAATGGGCATTGCTGCTGAAGAAAAAGCAACCACAGGACTTGTAGCTATTATTGAAGGAAAAAATCCTTCAAGCAGGGTTATGGCACTACGCGCTGATATGGACGCGCTTCCCATTCAAGAAGAAAATGACGTGCCCTACAAATCAACGGTACCAGGCGTTATGCACGCTTGTGGTCATGACGTTCATACCTCTATTTTGCTTGGTGCTGCAAAGATTTTGCTCGCAACAAAAGATAGTTGGGAAGGTACTGTAAAATTATTTTTTCAACCTGGTGAAGAAAAAAATCCGGGTGGTGCTAGTTATATGATTAGAGATGGCGCGCTTCAAAATCCAGCACCCGAAGCAATTGTTGCGCTCCATGTGCATCCAGGACTTGAGACGGGTAAGTTAAGTTTTAGAAAAGGCCGTGTGATGGCAAGTGCCGATGAAATTTATATGACCATTAAAGGTCCGGGAGGTCACGCAGCATCTCCGCATTTAGCACCTGACACTATTTTAATTGCATCACACGTTATTATTAGTTTACAACAAATTATTTCACGCAACAGAAATCCTGTTTCACCATCTGTACTTTCTATATGCTCGGTGCAAGGCGGTAATACTACTAACGTAATTCCTTCAGAAGTAAAACTGATGGGAACTTTTAGAGCCATGGATGAAACCTGGCGCTATAAGGCACATGAATTAATTACCAAAACTGCAAAAGGTGTTGCCGAATCGATGGGCGCCACTATTGACGTGCTTATTGATGTTGGTTACCCAACCGTAGACAACGATCCTGCATTTACCGAAACAGCATGGAAATTAGCAGATGATTATATGGGTGCCCAAAATGTTTTAGAAACAGAAATGCGTATGGGGGCCGAAGATTTTGGTTACTACACCCAGCAAATTCCGGGTTGCTTTTTTAGACTGGGGGTGCGTGATGAGGCTGCTGGCATTATACACAATGTACATACTCCGCACTTTAATATCGATGAAAATGCCATTGAAATAGGCATGGGAATGATGGCCTGGCTTGGCGCAACCGCTCATATATAGGGTTTTACGTATTTTAGGCAAACAAGTGTTAGCCTTTAAGAATTAATGGTAAATTTGTAATTCGAACAAAACAATACAGATGGCAAAAAACAATGACCTCCGCAGAGAACAAGCCCTCGAATACCACGCTAGTGGAAGACCGGGTAAGATAGAGGTAGTGCCTACAAAAGAGGCTAAAACCCAGCGAGACTTATCGCTTGCTTACAGCCCAGGGGTTGCAGAGCCTTGTAAAGAAATTCATGAAAACATTGAAGAGGTATATAAATACACAGCTAAAGGAAATTTAGTAGCTGTAATTACCAACGGAACCGCAGTACTCGGGCTTGGTGATATTGGTCCAGAAGCTAGTAAGCCGGTTATGGAAGGAAAGGGTGTACTCTTTAAAATATTTGCAGACATTGACGTTTTTGATATTGAAAT
>JAGNTI010000002.1 GCA_017987615.1 Sediminibacterium sp.
TAACAAAATAAAGAAACCCTAATAAAATCAATACTCTTCATCGATTTATGGAGTGTCAAAAAAATGATGAAGCCCACGTGGAGAAAATTGATTGGAGAGATTTGGAGAGTGAAAGAGGCTGCCATTTGAAACACCCCCCCTCCCTCTATCTTGTCCTATAATTTACCTTATGTTAAGTAGAAAATATCCTAACCTATTTAACCACTACCCTACCCTAGCTAACTAGTCAAAACTAGCTTTTTTAGCCTTGTTTTGCCTTCAAATTTGAACACTGTTTGAAATGGCTAACAAAGTTGGTATATATATTTTGTTATTTGTTTCTCAGAAAAGAAAAGTAATTCATCCCAAAAAATTACCACTATTTAAACATTATATTTTTATTCATCCCAAAATTTCACCCTTAAAAATAAATTAAACTTTTTTCAATTCAATACCTTAGCTAATGTTTCCTTGCTTATTAACTTAAAATAAATATTTTCAATTGTTTGGATTATTGGTAAAAAAGTTTATTGAAAAAACACCTTTGTTAGTTGTGTTATTGTGTTACTTATTCTATGCTTCAATAGTTTGTTTGTATTATTACTTTTGCCCTAATTTTATACAAATTAAATACATTACAAAAATATTTCTTTACTTGCCCACATTGCGTTTCGGCTTATTTCTAAAATTATTTTATAAAATAGTTTGCTATTTTGAATTATTGCGCTACATTTGTATTTCACAAGGCAAGAAAAAAAGCCTATTTTCTACATTAAATAAAAAAACAATATGAAAAAAGAAATTATTCAGCAACTAATTAAGCAAGCTAAATTTAAGTGGGATAAAAGTAGTTACGCCTATGCCATTGGCTTTATTGACCCTTATAGTTTTGTGTCCCTTTATTATGGTAGCTATAAAAAAAGCGAAGTTATCGAATCCTTTTATAGTTATGCAACAGACCCACAGAATGAAGAAAAGGTAAAAAGACTATTCAAAATAAATTAATCATTCATTTTTAACTTCAAAAATCAAACAATGTCAAAAACAAATTTCCTTTTATCCCTTTGCGCCGCCGCTGTATTTGTGGCAATGTTTACCCTCCCTTTGTTAGTGTGCAATATAATTGCAACAGGCGTTCAATTTTTATCCTCCCTTTAATTTTTTACTAACTTAAAAACAAAAAAACAAAATTATGAAAAACGTATTTACAAACAGTCACGACGTAATCCACTTATTCGCTCAAAAAAGTCAGCATTCGGCAAGGTGCAGCAACGTATATTTTGAAGGTGATAGTATTTATAGCTACGGGCGTCATTATGAATTGGGCAAATTTATGGAAATAAACGGCGAAGCAGCTATCTTAATAGAGGATAAAGGATACAGTAACACAACTGCAAAGCACATTTCACAAATTAGGCAAGCCACTAGGCAATACAAACAGTATTTTACAAGTCAAGTACATTTGCATCACGTATACAGCCGTATTAAATTGAATTATGGCAAATTACTTAACGCAAGAAAAAAGGAATTGTATTTGCCTGAAATTTTGCGCTCCTATGAATATTTTATAAATAGTCCCTTTTTTACCATTAATGATAAAAAGGATACTAGATTCAAAGAATTAACCAAAATATATAATTCGGTATCTAGTCCCGAAAATATCGAAGCCGCAAAGGTAGCCGCTAAAAAAGCACTGGCAAAGCAGCAACGAATTGAGGCTGCAAAATTGAAAATTGACCTCAAGAAATTTGAAGCCTACGAAATAAATAGTATTTACGGGCAAAGTGAGGATTATTTGCGTATTTCTCAGGATGGGCAAAGCGTGGAAACGTCCCAATATGTAAAAGTATCTATTGAGGCGGCGAAGTCCTTATATAATGCCATTGTGAATAATCAAGATATTAAAGGGCATAAAATAGATAATTACACTGTTATAAGCCTTAATGGCGTATTGACGATAGGATGTCACAAAATCAATATAAAATCAATGCACAAAGTTGGCAAAATTATTACTTCACTATAAATTATTATTTAACTTTAAAAAATATAAAAATATGAAAACGATAACACTAGAATTATTCAAATTTAATGAATTAAGCGAAGCAGCGCAACAAAAAGCCATTAACGAACATAGAAATAGTATTGACGACGTTTTATGGTTTTTTAGTGACGATATTGCCGAACAATTAAAGGAGGAAAATATAACCTTATCAAAAAGGGGATTACAATACTCTTTAAATTATTGTCAAGGGGATGGCTTAAGTTTTGCGGGTGAATTTGACGTGCTAAAAATGGTAAAATTAGCGTTGCCCAATTTAAGCGCAAAGCGTCAAGATATAATTAACCATTGTATTTATAAAATCTATTCTACTGGCAATACTGGGAGGCGTTATTGTTATGCTTTAAAAATCGATATTGATTTTGAATATAATCACTCGAATTGGGATGAACATAGATACACAAATTTATCCTTATTATGTCAAAAAGTTGCTGAATTTACAGAGAATTATTATATTGACCTTTGCGACAAGTTTAAAAAACAAGGTTATGATGAAATAGATTACCAATATAGCGACGAAGGCATAAAGGAAACAATAATTGACAATGATTATGAATTTACCATAGATGGAAACAGATATTAATTAACTTTAAAAAAACAAAAATATGAATAATAGGAAATATAATCAAGATATTAAGCAACTTAATAAAGCTATTTTTAATGCTTCGCAAAAAGTAGACATTTCTGGCAACAATGACGAATATTTCGCCTTTATTAATGGTGAGGCAAAAAAGGAATTTATGCGCATTTACAATGCCAACGATACTTTTGAAGGATTAAACAAAGATAGTATTTTAATCCTTTTGCGCCTTAATATTAGGCATAGGTTTGTGCCATTTCATATGTTTGGCATTAATATTAATTTAGCTTTATTGTAGTCGATTGCACGACTTTAAAAAGGTTATTAAGTGCAAAGCGTTGTGAGCCTTTAAATAGGTTCACAGGTAACAAAAAAACAATTTAATTTTATGAAATTTACCACTTATTATGACGGCACGCCAATTTTATTTTCAAACACTGAGTTTGATAGGGATGATATTATAAAGCAATTACAAGATAGCGAAATTGGCGAAATAAGTATAGGCTATTATCGTTTTATATTAATAGAGTAACTTAATAGCTATTTTTAGCCTATTTTTTGCCCTAATTTTAGCGAAGCAATATAAATACCTTACTTCGCTATTTTAGAGCAAATTTAGTACATTAAAATAGTATAATAAACTTTTGTAATAGGTCGTTGATATGGCTACTTTTTGCCGTGCCTAATTATGCAACTTTTGTATAATTTGTGCAATAAATTGCCCTTACCCCTACCGAAATTTTTTACCCTTATCCCCTCCGAAATTTTTTACCCCCTCCGAAATTTTTTACTAACTTAAAATTAAAATAAATTATGAAGAAATTATTTTTTGGCGAAAGCTACCAAAACAAAACAGAAAAACCAATACAATACAAATTATTTTATATAAATTGCTTTGGATACATTCAGAACGATAACGGCACACTAGAGCCAAATCAATCCTTAACCATCACCAGAGCATCAAATAAAGCATATTTATACATCTAAACTTTATCCCCTCCGAAATTTTTTACCCCATAAAACAAAAATATATGTTATCAATAAAAACAATTAATACCCTAGACAATGGCGATTGCCATACTATTTTATCCCTCTGCGAAAATACCTTTACAGGTTCGGGATGGCATCACATAAAAGAAATTACAAATAATGACATTCGATTTTTGGCATCAAATAATTACAGCCCATACATCGAAGATACTTGCATACCTCAAGACATTTTACAGCAACTTTTATAACCTCCTCCGAAATTTTTTACCCTTATTTATAAACAATTAAAAACAAAATACAATGACAGAACAAAAATTTAAGGCAATTTACCCAGATGTAAAGGAAATAAAAACATCAAAAATCAGTAAAATTCCAGAGTTCAATAAAACCATAACGTTATATAATAACGGATTTTATAAAAGGGATTGGATTAACCAAAACGATGAAGGTTATATATCAGATTCCCCAGCAGAACAATGGATGCACACACATATTTTTAATTAACCCCCTCCGAAATTTTTTACCTTCGCCCCGACATCGTAATTGGTTCGGGGTTTTGGGGTGCAAACAATTTAATAATCTTAAAAACAAACAGAAATGAAGGCTAATGAATCAAAGTTAATCAAGTGTGCCAAATCCAAAACATTAACGGCTTATGGCTATAAATTGCTTAATAGGCTTAAACAAAAGGCAGCAACAGCAAATGGTACAAGTACACATTTTAGGCAATTTCGTGATACAATAGGGGTAAAAATTGATGCTATGTTTTATGACTTAGTGTTTATTAAATGCGCTGATGAAAAGGCTATAATTGGTTTTATTAACGGCATTGATGCAACTGCAAAGCCTATAAAAATAGAACACCCAAATACAATTGACGCAGAAATTTTACAATAACCCCCACGGAAATTTTTTACCTTTATTTCTTAATAATTAAAAACAAAAAACAAATGATAAGAGAATATTCGCACACAATTACTCAACAACAGTACAACTATTTATTACCCATTTTTGGAATTTCTGCACAATGTCGTTCAAGGTTATTGCATAGTTATATAAGCACTAAAAAAGTCGATTGCTATTATTTTATTGGAACTCACGAAGATTTTTTAGATATGCTTAACCGATGCAAATATTTAAAAGATTAACAAACCCCCACGGAGATTTTTTACCTTTACTTATTCATAATTAAAAAAAATACAAATGAAACACACACAAGGAAATTGGAAAGTGGTTGCACAAATGCCCGATGGCTACTCAATAGAAACAAATGATGGCAAGGTAATTGCTATGGTTCAATCTGATGGGATTGACACCCAATCTGCTCAAAAAGAAGAATCTTGCAATGCTAGATTAATAGCAGCAGCACCAAAGCTATTAGAGGCATTAATCCAAGCGCAAAAACTTATTGAGATTGCACGACCCTATATGCCAAAAACTATGCGCAATGCTGATAAATTTGACTTTGAGAATATATCTGCAAATGATATTAACAAAGCAATAGCCACAGCCACCACCCCCACAAAGATTTTTTTACCTTAAATTGACAATATGGATTTGCACATAAAACCATTCCAAAATTGGTTCGGAATTTACCGAGATACATATCTTGTCAGAGAGTTGCATAAGTACGAATTTAAGCACCTTAGAAGCCTCAAATTGCACCCCTCGCTTGATACCATACCACAAACAATTTTAAATTCATTTTTAAATAACTAAATAATGACAAACAAACAAAAAAAGAAGATAGGAGAAGAACTTAAAGCAATAAGACTTTCCGAAGGATTAAGCCAACGTAAGTTAGCAATACTAATGGGGTTAAACGAAAATAATTGCTGTTCCGTTTCTAGGATTGAAGATGGCAATTTTGATAGCACCGAACTCCCTCGAAGTTTTTTGGAGGCAATGGGCTATCGTTTCAGAGAGAAATATCAGTACACAATCTTAAAGCCAAAAGTAAAGTAATGTCTTATACTGCAAATCAAAAGTTTTATTTTACATTTGCAAGGATGCAATTATTTACCTATTTAACCTAATAAAATGAGCAAAAAGCTAAATGCCAAGGAGATGGCAGAGCGTGAAGAATTTGAGCAAGTAGAAGAACTATTTGATATGCTGATTGAGTTGTATGACCCTATCAAGTGTAAAAGTGTCTATAATGGTATGCTGGCAGCAAGCCAAGTGCAATTTTTAAACTATTGCAAGAATATGGATGAGGTTTATACCTTTTACGCTTACTTATAGCCATACCCCCTTAGAGATTTTTTAAAACAAAGCCCCTTTCATTATGATTGGGGCTTTTTTATTTTTCCATTAGTTGTGATAGCATTACCTTGATAGTGCCTTCTTTGGTCTTTAAATAGGCTATTTCTCCACTTACAGCTATTACCATACCATCAATAGTTATGGCTTCACAATGCTCATAAATGCACTCTGAATTGACCATAATCTGCTTATAAATAAATGTGTATGATGCACTATCCCCTATTCTCATTTTATAGCTTATTTATTTCAGTTTTAACTTCCTCCCAATAATCAATTTTAGAAAGATATTCCATCCCATAAGGCATAGCTGATAAAGAATACATAATTTCATCTATTGCTATTAATGCACATTGTTTTGCAATTTCACTTCTAATTTGAACAGAATTAGGATGAACATTAGTATTATAGAATGCGTTGTATAGCTGTTTAGCTTTTTTTAATGTTGTCATTGTTTATTTGCTTTCTAAGTATTTAATCTCTCTTTGGATGAAGTCAATAGCCTTTTTTAAGTCCTGAATTTCGTTGTCTTTCTTGCCCGCCCTACTAAGATATTTTATAGCACTGCCCCTATTGAAATTTAGCTTGTAATCATTACAGAAGTCAATTACATCGTAGTTTTTGCCATTATCGTAATGGCTTGGAGTGGTAGCCTTAGACTGCTCTTTTTTCTTTGTTAATACCTCTACTATTCGGTTATTAGGGTATTCCCACAAAGAATTTGAATGCTGAATAATTACTGAATACTTTTTTATCTCATTAACTACCCCAATAAAACCATTATCAGTTCTAACTTCTACTCCAATTATTAAGTCTTCTTCTTTGTATTTCATATTTTAGATTAGTTCTGTCATTAATAAGCCTACCAAGTTAGTGTATATACCTCTTTGGTTGGTAGTGATGTTATGGTATTTCTTGCCGAGAGGAAATATATCAAGCCTTATTCCATTGTAATATAGCCTTACTTGCCTATCGTTAATCCAGTCAAAGGTAATATCATTTTCTGAACAATATTCTTTTGCTGAATTGAATTGAGTTTTTACTAAGTTATCTTTTTTTTGTTTTTTCATTGTACTAAGTTTTGCATCTATTTAGACGAAGCAGTAAAGTTTAGTTGTTGTTAGTAAAGAATAAAATACAATTATTTTCATTGTACATTCTTTTTATAAATTCTTTTATTCTGTTGTCTGCATAAAACCACTCTCTTGTCTGCTTATACTCTGAAAAAATGTGATGGTACTTTCGCTCTAAATCACCTTTCCCTTCAAAAACATAAACACTATACGCACAAGATAATGAAGTTTTTAGCTGATTCAGCCTTTTTGCAACATCTTTACTTCTCCCTATTTTTACAAAACCATTATGAAACAAAAAGTACATATTGTCTTTTGATACTATTTCTGCATTATTTTTAAAATGATAATATTCTGGCAAATTATTAGCAGCTTCAACTTTAGCTTGCGCTAATTTTTCTCTTAATGCTTTTAGGCTTTTATTGTCGGTAATTTTATGCTCAACTTTTAGCTTATCGTTTTCTTCAACTTGGATTAAGCGTTGTTTTTCTTTTTTGATTGAATCGTAAAAATAATTTTCTAATTCTTTATTGCTTTCAAAGTTAATATAGACTTTCTTTTTTAGGTCAAAAACACCCCTACCTTGTCTATATATGTCTATTGCGTTATTAACTCTAATTGCGTGCTGCAAATGCTTGACAGTATAAATATCTCTTTGTTCAATAATCAAGTTTATAAAGTTGTATTTTTCTTTATGATTAAACATTTTTTCTTTTTTTTAGCTTTATTAATAAGTATATAATAACTAACTTACTTAGTGTAGAGAAGGAAGGTTTGGAGCATAGTTAGTCTTCCTTAGCTTCGGTTAAAAAGCTAAGTCAGAACTAAACAAACAACTTACTTGAGCGTGTCAAAGTATAGGCATTCGCATAATTAAGTCAAACGCATCGTGCTTAATCTTGGGAGCAACTTGACGATATAAATGCTATCGTGGTATTCTTGCCACTTCTCCCTTAGTTCTATGGCTGCGCTTTGATACCTCCTCACAGTAGCGCACTATTCCCGTTATTGTTGGCTGCGGTTATTTTCATTCCCACCCTAAATGCTATAAAAATAGCTTTTTTACAATCTCGTAACAATTCAATATAGGCATAAAAAAAGCCGTAAGACCTTGACGGGCATCTTACGACTTTTAAAGGAGTTTAACAACGTGGTGTTGCAATTATTACTCTTTTATCTGAACGCAAATTCAGACCGTCAAGTAATGAATTGCCCGACAAAGATAGACAATTATTGGTAAAAACAAACATTTTGCAAAATATTTTTTTGAGCATAAAAAAAGCTGCGGATAATGCAGTCCGCAGCCATTGTGTTCAAAAATGCAAACTTGTCTTTTACTTCAAGCCTACTGTCAAAATGCAGCACAAAAGTAGTAAACCATTTCAATATTCCAAACATTTTGCAAAGTTTTTTTTAAAATAGGGAGTACTCCCATATTCTGCCCCCGTTTTGCCCCTAATTTGCCCCGATTTCGCCCCTACTTTGCCCCGATTTATTTTTGTGGGTTTTAGGGTGGGATTTAGGGTTTAGTGTAGAATTAATTAAGTACCTAATTAAGTACTTAATTAAGTACATAAAAAAACCGCACCAAATGGTACGGCTTGCAATCTTACGGAAATATTTTAAAACGGCAAATCGTTATTATCGTCTATTGGATTAGCATTTACATCAATCTTCCCTTTACTCATTGGTTGTGCTGCTGACTGCTGCGCCTCAACCTTTTCAATCTTCCACAAGCCTAAAGACATAAACACGCCTGTTTGACCTGTTTTGCTTGTGTATTCACGCCCATTTAAGTTAGCATTGACAATTACCTTGTCGCCTACTTTATAGTCGTTTAATACGCCTATTGTCTTACCTGTGCATTGCACCTCAAATGTGTTTGGATATTGCTCCACAATCTCTTTGATGGCAAATCTCTGAACACTAAATTTTTCGCTTTTTTGTTCTACTTGGTGAATAGCGGTAATAACACCTTCAATTTTGATACTTTCCATAAATTTTTTACTTTTTAAATTTGATTAAGGCACAAAGATAAGGGATTATTTTTAGTATTCCAATAGTATTTAAATGCAGTATTGGCGCACATTCTATCATATTAAACTAATAAATTTTCAATTATTTTAAAAAATAGTTGCCTAAATATTTGCGTGGTAATTAAAGTTGCATTAATATTGCACTATCAATTACGAATAAGGGATGAGCGAAAAGAAATTAAAAGTTGGGCGCAAACCTTTAAAGGACAAAAAAGAAAGAGTAGTATTATTCATTCGGAGTTCAGATATAAAAAGGAATGGTGGAGTTGAAAAGTTAAAACAAACCATCATTAAGTCCATAGAGAATTAAGTTTTAATCGAACTATAAAAGATTAGGAATAGCAGTACACACCTACATAAGAACTGCGTTTTTGTAAATAGCAAAATTCAAAAGAGATGCCACAGCAAGCGGAGGTCGATTTATCACCTTACAAAGCGGCAAACTAAATAAGATAATAAAATACTTGCAGACCGACAATCGGCGTAAATAATTTCTGAAAGGAATGACTGCATCATTATAGCTGGGTGATTAATAGCGTTAAGCACAACATAGTCAGGTGGCGGAATGGTAAACGCAAATTGACGGTTATGATGCATACCGCTATCAAGAGAGCCGAGTGTCCGTAAACATTTTATGACTTCGGGAGGTAGATAGTAACGTCCAAATAGCATCTTACAGGTTCGAATCCTGTCCTGACTACATTATTAACTTAAAAAACAAAACAATGAAAAAACAAACAGCAGTAAGTTGGCTAGAAAAAAGGGCTGACGAAAGAGAAAAAAATAATCCAAATGAACATTTTTATTGGCATTTGAGAGAATTGCAAAAAGACTTTGAACAAGCCAAAGAAATGGAAAAGCAACAGCATTCTGAAACTTGGGATAATAGCCTTATTGAAAACAAAGGCGATAACTATATCGGCAAGGAAAAATCATTTGAAGAATACTACAAAGACACTTTTAAATAAACAAATAAGATATGAAAAAAACAGCAGTAGAATGGTTGGTAGAACAATTTGCTAAACATTATGCAATTCATCAATTAGAAAATGAAATCGAACAAGCCAAAAAAATGGAAATAAGAGAAATGTTTGAATTTTGGATTGGCGGAATTAAATCATTTGACCAATACTACAAAGACACTTTTAAAAACAAATAAACAATGAAAAAACAAACAGCAGTAGAATGGTTAGTTAATGAGCTTGTAAAAAAAGGATTTCCTATTGGAAAGTACGGAATGGATTCGTATGAACAAGCTAAAGAAATGGAAAAGCAACAGATTGAGGATGCTTATGATGAAGGGTACTTTGACCAAAAATCAGCAGAACAATACTACAAAGACACATTTAAAAACAAATAAACAATGAAATACGAAAATCAACACTTTGAATTTGCCTATCCAATTTTTAAACAAGCAAGGGTAGATGGTAAGATTATGCCAATATTAATTGGTGAATGGACTATTGAAGGGATTGCCAACATTGACAATGCCAACAACCACGAGTTTAATTGGCATTTGCTATCAATGTCCTTTAAGAAGAACCAATTTGAAACCCGAAACATCCACTACGAGGATTTTTATTTGGATGAAGACACATTGTGCGACATCATTTCACAACACCTCTACGGAAATTTTCAAACACGATTATCAAACTAAAAATTATGAACAATAAACAAATAGTAGCACAAATAGAAAACTGCATGATAAACGCAAAAGATTATGCAGACAAATTAGATTATACTAAAGAATTATTAACTGAAATTGAGTTGCTTAAATTAAAACATGAACTCTACATTTTAATTAACTCAATAATTAAGGAACAACAATTTTTATAATTTTAAAAACTTACAATTATGAATCCATTAATTGCAGACATCCACGATTTACAGCGCACAATAATGCTTAAAGATGCTATTCAAGACAAGAAGATTGAAAAGGTAAAAGAACTTACAACTAAGATTAGCGAAATGGCAATACAAGATGATAATTGCCTTGAAGTATTGGAAAAGGCTTTGGCTATTATGTGCCGAATAAAATATATCACTACCCAATTTGTTAATCAAGAAACACTAACAAAATGACACCCATTAAGCAACTCACAACTAAAGACCTTCAAATGATGCGCTTACATTTAACTGGCGCAACAACCGACCCGAATAAGTTTGCATACACGATACAAGAAATAACAGAAGAAATAGAATTTAGGGCTTCACAAAGATTTCCAGCATCAGATGAAATGCCTGATTGGAACAACACGCACACAGAACAAAACTTTTTATAACTCAAAAACAAAAATTATGACACCAAAAGAAAAAGCGGGAGAGTTAGTAAATAAGTTTCTACAATATACTCCAGTAGAATTTGAATATGAGTATGCCAAACAATGTGCATTAATAGCAGTTGATGAAATATTAGAATCTTATAAAACAAAAGATTTAATATACCCAAAAGAAGTTATTTATTGGCAAGAAGTAAAACAAGAAATAAACAATTTTTAAAAAAGTATTACTTAACAATTAAAAACAAAAACAAATGAGCACAACAAAATTAAATATCTACCAAAAATTATTGGAGATACAAAAAGCAATTATCGGACTTGGTAAAGATGGTTCTTCGTTCGGGTACAAGTATGTAACAGGTTCTAAGGCTTTAGAGTATATCAAGCCATTAATGAACCAATACGGACTAATTTTAAAGCAAGAAGTATTGACCATTACAAATGAGCGTCAAGACTATGCAACAAAAACAGGTTCAAAGTCTGAAATACTAACTTGCACTACGCAGAAATTCACTTGGGTTGATTGCGAAACAGGAGAAAAAGACGAGAATTTATTTGCAGCAAATGGTCAAAACGATTGGGAAAAAGGACTTGGCTCGGCACTTACCTACGCTGAACGCTACTTTTTACTTAAATACTTTCACATTGCAACCGATGAAGATGATATTGACAACCCCGAAAGAGATAAAAGTAAGTCAGCACCTATCAATACTTTAGCAAACATTCAAGCTAATATAGCAAAATGTAAAACTATTGACGAACTAAACGCTTTGTTTCACACAATTACACCAATGACAGAAGCCATTAAAGCTATGTTTTCTGCTCGTAAAATCCAATTACAATGATAGCCCTTATAGATGCCGATAGCCTTTTTTATCTATCCTGTTATAAACTTGATGACCCCGCTTTTGTAGAAAAGTGTGGGTTGTCAAATGAGGATGCCGAAACGATTATCGAAAGCCTTGCAGAAGTTGGAGCAGATAGATTGGAGAATATGCTTAATGACATTCTACTTGACAAAGATTTAGAATTAATGGAAAAAATAAAAACAAAAGCATCAGAATATCCTAAACCATAATACTATGACACAGCTAAATAGTTTAACCCCATCAAGCACACTTGCATTATTTGAAACAAATAAAGCCCAGCGCAATCATTTTGTACAAGAACTGATTAATCAAATGGATAGTGGTTATAGCAACCCTTTGGATATTCAAATGAACATAAAGTGCTTAGAAGATATAGTTGAGCAGTTAAAAAAGGATGTTAAGTATAAAGAGTTGGTTATGGATGAAGCGTATAAAAACGGGCATAAATTTAATTATCGAAACTCTGAAATGTCAATACAAGAAATGGGAATTAAATACGACTATTCTCAATGTAACGATAGTGTAATGTTTGATATATTGCAAAGAGAAGATTTAATTAAAAAAGAAAAAGATGAACGCATAAGGTTTTTAAAAACAATCCCCATTGAGGGGGTTGTTAATCCATCCACAGGAGAAATGATTTATCCTCCATCTAAAAGCAGTACAACAACACTTGTGGTAAAACTAAAATAGGTCAATGCCAACACTACTAAACGATAAGGTTTCTCTCGGTAAAATCAAGACTATTTATAGTAAAAAAGGAGAGCAAGTAACAATAATTGCAATTCACGATAAAACATTGATAGTCGAGAACGTGCGGACAAAGGTGCGTTTCTCGGTTAGAGATGATGAAATAAAAGATTAACGTGATGCAGCTAAACGAGGTGGCGTATTCCACCACAAAACTTAATTAAAAGAACGAAATTATGAGTACAGATAAAACTTCATTAGAAAACGAAAGCCAGCCATCTTGTTTAGGTGCTGTTAGCGGTAGTTATGTTGTGTTTGAAGATTCACACGAACACGAAGCATTGATACAACTTAGCGTAACATTACCAACACTTGAAAGAGCAAGAGAATATGTTAAGGCTTGGAAAAGTAAGCGATTGTATATTTATCTGTTGGTGGAATAATTACTGCTAACTTGCAGATTACCAAAAGCTTACCAACATTAAATTAATTTATTAACTAAAAAAAACAAAACAAATGTTCAATTTATTCGAGAAAAAAACAAAGTGGCAAGTATTGGTTGCCTACAATCAAGGCGGTTCTGATTACATAGTATTTGCCAGAAAAGGATTAAAAAGCGGAATGATTTATTTTAAGACAACAAAGGTTACACCGCCTTTTGTATGCTCCTATAATTTCAACCCCAGTTTGTTTGATGTAAAAAAAGGGTTTGGTGATATTTTGTCCTCTTAATGACCGCTAAGTTGTAAATTACCTAAACTAAAACAAAAACAAATGAAAGACCAAAAAATGCAGAAACTATTACACGCACTCGGTACAATACAGCTAATACTTGATGAACTATACAACATCAAGAACGATGCCAAGATGAATAAAATTGACTACTTTGTTCGGGACATCAAACAGGCAACCAACAATTACATAAACTCACTTAGGGCTGCTAATGTTACCCTTAATCAAATTTGGAAGTATATCCCAAACGAAGACTTTGACGATTACCTTACCGCCAAGAGAGAGTTATTAGACCTTGTACAAAAATCAACCTTTGAGGATGTAAAGCAATTAGTTTATCAAATCAAAGACGTACACTTCAAGTACAAGCAGTTAGACGTGTTTGAGAAGATGCTAAATACCCATTGCACTCCCGAAGCGAGAGATATTTACCGAGCAGAGTTAGGATACACACTTGAACAATACAACCAGCTAAAACAAAATCAAGAATTGGGCTATGCCCCTACTTACGAAACCTTACAAAATTAAATTTATGCAACTAACAACACCAAAAACATCACTTGCTCACATTCTTTACGAACTGATTATGCAAGGCAGTAAAGGAATTACAGAAAGAGATTTCTACTACAATGGATTTAGGCAAAGAATGTCTGAAATTAGAAACAAGCACCTTATATCTGTAAAGTCAGATAAAGAACAATTTGTAAACACTTTCGGACATACTGGGCATTTTAGCAGACACAAATTAGCTACACCAAAAAGAGAAGCAGTTAAGATTTATAACGCATTGAATAAATAATTATCCTATTTATCAAAAAAAAGTGTAAACTTTGCTAAACTTACAAAGCCAAAAAATGGATATAGCAGCTATCTATCGTGTCGTTACACATAGAAGAAACATAGAAAAAGCTACTCAATTATTGGGTATCACTCCTAATGAATTTCTAAAAGTAAAGCATAAGGCGCACGAATACTTGTCTGAAATAAAACAAGACATTGACCAATACGCTATAAGCCATTTAGAGGCACGTTTTAATGGAAAGCAAAGCAAAGGCAAGATAACTAAGGTTGAGGCTGATGACAAGCCAATTATCAACCACGAGTACGACTTAGACAAAGGTAAACTCACAGCATTTGTTGAAGGTAAGCCAACCACTACACCATTGACTCCAGATGAGATATTGGCATTGATTGATGTAGATACTACAAAGTATCGCTTATCAAATGTCTATAACAAGCAAAAAGCAAGCGGATGGTATCTTACTTGCCAATGGACTTCTATCAAGCAAGAAGAAACAGACTTAGTTGGTTTCTATGATTGGTTGCAAGATTACACAATACCAAAGATTACACCTATAAAAGCATCACAAATTCAGAATATAAATTCAGAAGAAGATGTTTGTGCTATCTTGGCTTTACAGGATATGCACTTTGGAAAACAAGGTAACGATGATATAGCGCAGTATGTAAAGGAATGCTGCCTATATCTCGCTTCTAAAGCACACACTAACTACAATGTAGATGAATTAGTCTTTGTAATTGGTGGGGATATGCTAAATATGGACACCTTTGGTGGAACAACTACAAAAGGCACATTTGTTGAGAATAGCGGAAGCGCAATGGAAGCATACATAAACGCCTACAATTGTATGGTGGATTGCATAGCTACCCTTTACCAATTCTGTACCAAGCTAAAAGTAGTATTTATAGCGGGTAATCATTGCCGATTATCTTCATTCCATTTAGTCCACGCTTTAGGGCAATCATTTGCAAACTGGGATGGTTTAGAGTTTGATGATGAGTATGGGGAAAGAAAAGCATTTCTTTATGGAGATAACCTAATATGCTTTGAACACGGAGATATTAAGACCAACAACAACCCTTTATTGTATGCTACGGAATATCCCGAAATGTGGGGCAAGAGCAAGTATAGAACACTTTATACTGGGCATTACCATTCAAAGCAAATTAAAGAAGTGATTACAGAGAATGAGAAGCACGGATTTTCAAGCAAGCAATTGCCATCACTATCTTCATCAGATTATTACCATTATCACAACAAGTACACGGGTGCAAAGCGTTCAGCACTAATTGAAATACACGAAAAAGAAAAAGGCTACATCGGTAGCTTTAATTACACGATAAAATAATTTACAAAATACTTGTTTGGTAATAATGTAGATTATATCTTTGTGCAGAAATTTATTAGCGTGTGGTAGCACTAATGAGTTTAATTTGGGTTATTAGTTTAACCAAAGCCCCTTTCTCTACCACGATTGGGGCTTTTTCTATTTTATGATAACACTTGAACAATATATCGAAGCCAAGAAAATTGTTGCTGAATATGAAAAGCAAAACAATGACATTGAAGAGAGGGATATTGCCTTCCGAACATCATTGATACCATACGTTCAAGAATTTGGAAAGGAGTTAGTAAGAGATTTTTACGATTATTGGAGAGAGAGAAACGGAAGCGGTAAGAAGATGAGGTTTGAAATGGAGAAGGTTTTTAATATTGATATGCGTATAAAAAGATGGGAACGGAACAATAAGAAGTTTGCCAAGCCATCCAAGAAAGACGAAAGCAATATGATAAAGCTGCCAGATGGTACAATGATTGATAAGAAGGAATACTCTAAAATGTTTGGATAATGAAAAAGAAAACATACGCATTTGACTTTACCCTTGCTGACATTAAAGAGCATCAAGTTTTACCACATAATTTCGAGATTGAACGTCAAGTATTAGGATACTTTGTAAAGCATCAGTCAGAATTTGAGCAATACTACAAGTACCTTAAACCAAAGGGAATGTTTTATAGCGAGATAAACGACAAGACTTGGCAAGTATTACTCGAAAAGCAATCGAATAAGGTACATTACCGACCCGATGATTTAAAGGCTCATTTTATGGCTAAGAATGACAAAGACACCGCTTTCCATTGCGTTACTCTTGCTGCATACTCTTGCTTACCTTCTGAAATCATTAATTTGTGCTTAAAGCTAAACGAGTATTGGATACAACGCACCTTTTACAGAATGGGGCATTACGTCATCAAAAACTCAATAGACGACCAATCAGACAAATTAGACTTGTTAGGTAATATTTCAGATAGCACAAGTAAGATATTCTTGCACATTGCTGGAATGAAAGAGAGAAGTTTGAGTGATGCAGCAAGTGAATTGCAAAAAGAACTTGCAGACATACAGATTGCACCAAACGGAATGTTAGGAATACCATCGTCATTGTACGGAATAAACAACGCCATCAAGGGCTACCGAAAGTCAAATCTAATTGTCATTGCAGCAAGTACGGGAGAAGGAAAAACTACATTAGCGTTACAAGATGCCCACCATAGCCTTAAACAAAATATCCCTATTGGTTATGTTAGCTTAGAGATGTCCACCCAAGAGTTAATGATGATGATGGCTTGTGCAGAGTTAGGAATTGATACACAAGATATTCTTCAAGGCGGTTGTGATATGCAAAAGGTAATTGATGTTAGCAATTATGTAAGCAAGATTGAGAAGATGCCCTTAAAGATTACAGATAGGGCGGGAATGACAATAGGAGAGATTAAAGCCATTGCAAAAGGATGGAAAGATAAGTTTGGCATCAAGCAGCTATTTATTGACCACATACACTTGGCAAATGGAGATATAGAGTATAGCAATTCAGAGCAAAAGTTTACCGACATAGCTAACAAGCTAAAAGAACTTGCAAAGGAACTTGAAATACCCGTTATAGCCTTAGCGCAGTTAGCGAGAAAGGAACTATCTGACAAACGTATGCACCAAGTAACAGACATCAAGTATGCGGGCGGTATTGAGCAAGCAGCAGATGTAATCTTAATGCCTTTTAGAGCAGAACATCACGGAATAGAAACAGATGGTAGTGGAGATAGCACAAAAGGTAAAGCAGTAATCATTATTGGTAAATTAAGGCTATTGCCAAAGCAGAACATCAAATGCAATTTTACTGGGATGAAATTTACCCACCAAGACACATTTGTCCCACCACAAACATTTGAGATTGACAACCCAAGAGCGGGATTTATACCTATACCATCAAGACCACCACAAGAATTTTGGAACGACTAAATTATAAACTATGAAAGAACTAAACACAATCAGAAAGATTTTTGACGTAATGGAAGATGGAGAAAAACTATCAGCAAAAGAAATCAAGCAAAGAGTAGCAGACAAATATAATAATGGCGATTATTGTGCCAAGACATTTGCAAGAATAAAGATGCAATTAGTCTTATTGCCTCGAAATGGCTTTATGAATAAAGAGTTGGTAAAAAAAGTTTTTGTTTACAGCAAGAATCAAAACACCGAGTTTTACTCTGAAAGGCACAAAATGGCTCAAGAAACAGTTATTAAGCAAGTAGCTTGCTTGTGCGGAGATTTCCTAATTTGCTCTAAGAATGTAATCAATACAAGTGATTTGGCAAGGTACAAAAAGATGTGTGAAGAAAACTTTGATGATATTCATTTTTTGGAGTATAAAGAATTTGATACAATTGAAGTAAAGCGTGTTCCTAAAATAATAGAATACCCAAGAAAGTCAAAGGCAGCACAAAATAAAATAGCGACTACAAACGAAGCAATAGCGATTGAGTGGTATGCTAATCAAAAAGTTTATAGAGTTGAGGATATGGCTAAGGAATTAAACTTAACATTGCCAAGAACAAGAGAGGACATTATTGAGTTTTACAAAAAAGCAATTAAACTATGACCTTCACATTATGGCTAAGAAGTAACTTTGTAGAAATTGATGGCTACTATTATGGATGCCCAGTTATATACGAAGGAAGATTACTCACTAAAGATTATCTAAAAGAAATTTACAATGAAAAAATTTATATCGTTTAGTGGCGGAGTTGAAAGCACAGCAATGTGTATTTTATATGGCAAAGGGAACGCTGCTATTTGGTGCGATACTGGTGCTGAACACAATGAAATGTACCAAAGAATTGATGATTGTGAAAAGGCATTAAAAATAATTCACAACGGAGATTTTGAGTTGATTAGATTAAAGGCAAATGTAAAAGTAAAAGGTACGTTTGTTGATAGTTTAATTGATGCAATATTAGGTTGGAAATTTATGCCATCACAAGGCAGAAGATGGTGTACTGGAAAGTTTAAGATAGAGCCTATTGATGATTTCTTAAAAGCACAAGGAGATTGTGAATTAATGATTGGTCTTAATGCAGATGAAGAACAAAGAACTGGTAATTGGGGCATACAAGCCAATGTAAAGTATCTTTACCCACTACAAGAGGATGATATTACAAGGGATGAGTGTAAGGATATTTTAAATGAATATAATCTGCTGCCAAATTTCCCTATGTATATGAATAGGGGTGGGTGTTTTATGTGTATTTATAAATCTGTATCAGAATATAAGGCAATGTATCTTTTTGATAGGGAAACATTTGACAGAGTGCAGAATTTAGAAGAAACAATACAAGATAAACGTAAAGGATTTTTTACAATATCGGTCAATCAAACTTCAATGAAAGCCATAAAGCAAATGGTAGAAAATGAAATAAATGGATGGGGGTTGGAAGCAGTTAAAGACTTTTACAAACAAATTGAACAAAAACAAGCTTGTGGTGCTTTTTGCCACAGATAAAAAATAAACTATGGCAAAGAGAGCAAAGTCATTAATGCCTACCGAAAAGGAAATTCACGTTAATATTTGTGAGTATCTAAGGCTTCAATACCCCGAACTGCTTTTTACAAGTGATGCGGGAGGGTTAAGGGTTTCAATGGGAGTGATAATGGAGGTAAAACGAAAGTCTTGCAACTATAAAATCCCCGACCTTTTAATATTCCAACGCAATAGCCAATATAACGGCTGTTTTATCGAAATAAAGCGAAGTAGGGATGATTTATACTTGAAGAGCGGAAAGTTAAAAAATGACCACGTTAAAACCCAAGAAGAATGCTTGATTATGCTAAGAGAGCAAGGCTACTACGCAGAATTTGGAGTTGGCTATAATGACACTATTCAAAAGATAGAAAGATACCTTGAAACATAGTAAACACACATCACCTTATTTACTTAAAAAAAACTAAAAAATTATGATAAGCCCCTACGTTTTTGTTGGATTAACAGATTATCTTATTAACCCCAACGACAATCAAAAAGAAGTTTTAATTAAACAATGTGTCGCCAAGCATTTTAACATAAAAGTTGAAGATTTATACAACAGAAGCAGAAGAACAGAAGTTTTAATTCCTCGCCAATTGGCAATGTACTTTATAAGAACAAAAACAAGGCAAGGACTAAAAGCAATAGCAGATACGTTTATTGGGTTTGACCATACAACGGTAATGAACTCGGTAAAACAAATACAAAATGCTATTGACACAAAAGACGAAAGAGTCTATTCCGACTACTTAACCATTAAAAATAAACTAAACAACGTATTACTCGTAGGTTATGAGCAAGGCAGAGCAAGTTTTAGCTGTAATTAAAAAAATCCAAATTAGGAAAGCAATCAAGTTTTTATCTTGGTTCTATGCCTACCAAACTTTTGAACGAACAAAAATAAACAAACTATGAAAAAAAATTATTTAACAGAACAGACAACCAAAACGCAAAATGGCTTCTTGTTTTCCGAAGAGCCTTACTCTAAAGAAGTTGAAATAATTACCAGCAACGACTTCTTGGATGACTTGTACAACAAAACCTTTTTTGATACAAGGATAATTGATGAATTGGAAGATTACCTTTTCCAAAACAAAATAACCATCGTTAAAATAAAATAGTAAGGCTACTTAACAGCTAAATAAAAAATGAAAATAAAACTAAAAATTGAAAGAGAGTTTGATGTAAAATACTTATTAGCCGAAGTTGGTGTAAGATATTGGGAAGACGCAATCGTAAACGGAGAAAAAGACGAAAAAGGCACTTTAATCCCTTGTCGTGATGGCGAATATTGGATGCCGTTAATTGATATTGATAAAGGCGTTATTACCAATTGGGTTAAAGGATACACAGCAAGTATACATTATAAATGCTGTGATGATGGGTTGTATACATTATACGACATTAATAAAAGAGATATTACGTTTATTGAAGGCTATGTCCCTAAAATTATGTGTCCCAAAGAAAATGGATATGGCGATTATGTTATTATGGATATTGATTGTAACGGCAAAATTGAAAATTGGAAAGCAGATTTATCGGACTTTCAATATAAAGAAGAATAAACTAAAGCCCCAAAACAATTTTTAACCACAAAAGGTAAGGATGCCTTAAATCCACAAAATTATGAATAAAGTTGAATTTGCAGAACTAATTAATGGTTGCGAGTACCGAAACGAACTTACAAAAGAACAAGAACAATTAGCTAAAGAAAGCGGGCTAGTAGTTGTTTTTGGCGCATCGGATGATTTAATGGAGTTTCGTGGGGCTATCTATGAAGAAATTGGGGCTTGGGATGGAGGAAAAGCATTAATTGTAAAAAAGAAGGGCGGCAAAATTGATGTTTTAAGTGAAAGCGATTATGAAGAATTAGACTTGAAAATAAATTTTGTAGAAGTCATTGCCGAGTGGTGTCCAAAAGAGCTGCCTAATACTTCTTGGCTAATGAAAACAGATTTGCCACACGCTACATTTGATGTAATGGAGGATGGTGAGTTGTATTGTCGAGGAATAGTTATTGAGCAGTACGAAATCGAAAGCCATATGTAAACCAAAAGCCCAACCATTAATTTGATTGGGCTTTATTTTTGTAAAGAAGCGTTCAGTGTGCATTGTTAAGAGGCATAACGCTTGTATTAAATGTTGACGTAAGTAGTGCCTTTAATGAAGTCTTTTTTATTGACCTTATCGAGCAATTGACTTACACTATAACCGAATGATTTTTCAAAATGTGGACTATCACGAATCGAGCGAAAGTCCCCGCCCCAAACATAGCCGTACTTTTTAAAGATTGCCACTACTTCCATCCAATCGCTTACCTTATCACCATCAAAATCTGTTTTATCATCCCACGAGGCAGTTTTCCCATCAAGAATTAACACAACATCTACGGCGAGCCCAAAATTATGGTAAGATGAACCGCCTTTAGCATTGGTAACTATCTTTTTTGTCTTATCGGTTCTGCCTTGTGCATATAAAGCGTTCTGCTCTGAAATAGTCCTAAGACCTTGACTGATTCTAACAGATGCTCTGCCAGTTAGTGCAATGTTCGCTTCTCGTACAATAGAAGCTACTTCTTCTCTAATTTTAGGGTGCAAAAGAGCAATCCTATCTTGTGAAGGCTTATCTATTAATATCTCGTTGCTTTTGGTCATAGTTTATTCAGAATCTTTGGCATTACAACTTTCACTCCTATCACAGAAGCAATTATAACAATTATCCAAATCAATATCCATTTGTAAACTTGCTTCGCTGACTTTTCCTTCGCTAAATTGACGTTGTTTTTGTTCAACTCATTAGCAATCTCCAACTCACGCAGATTACAAGCATCTAATTGGTTTTGAAGAATACCAATCCTTCTGCTATCTTCCACCCTGACTTCCCTTGTAGTTACTTTATTTACTACCTTATTGACAAATTTTGTAATGAAAGCTGTATCGTTTATCACCAAAGTATCGTAATGAACAAAGGTATCTACAATCGTTTCTACTTTTACAAATGTACTATCACTCTCCTTAAATGGAAAGTAAGCTAAGGATTGGCGCATTGCCTCATTAGAGCATAAATTTACCGACTTATTGAAGTGTTTGGCACTTTTCCTTTGCTCACGCTTAGAGCAGCCGTAATTCGCCTTAGAACAGCTTAAAGTAACAAAGCTAAGGCTAAGCGCAGCTAAAACTAAAAACCAATTAATAATAGCTTTCATTTTTTGGTAGTTTAGATTTTTTTCTACGAATAGGTTTGATTTTTGATTTTTGCTGTCCACGCAATACGATGTTCAAGAAGCCAGTAATTAGCCCAATAATGGTATAATACTTTACTGGTTCATTAACTCCAATCGCAGTTAAGACATTAACATCAATCAAAGACATCATTTCAGGCATCGCGCCTAAGGTTAAGGCAATAACATTCAACCAAATGGTCTTGCTTTGCATCCAACTTTTTTGTGTTTCCATTACTTTACTTTTTTTGCAGCCTTCTTATTCTTGATATTGTTTGACAAGATATAGGCTTGGTTAATAATATACAACGAACCACCAATAATGGTTAGTGTTGCAGCTACGTTACTCATAGTAATCTTTGAATACCATCCAGTTGCAGCTATTAGCAACAACATTGCGCCATCAAACTTTGCGTTTCCAGTTCCTTGTGGTGATGCGTTTTCCATTGTTACGTTTATTTGATTGCTAAGCCAAGTTTATCGGCAACGAAAGAAAAAGGGTATACATTGTTGCCATTCCAAGCAGCATAATCTTCTGCAACGCAAGTTACATCTCCCATTTGCAAAGGAACAACACCTGAACCAAATAGCACCCAATGGAAAGTAGCGTTACTTTTCAAGTCATCAGAAGTGATAGATACGTTTAGGTAACGAGCCATTGCTGTATCATTCCAATTTACTTTAAAAGGCTTTACCAATACCGCAACTGGGTAAGGTTTTGCTACGTTTGTATCAATAGTTTGTGCTTTAGAAGCAGTAAATGCGCCAATCATTAAGGCAGATAAGAATAGTTTTTTCATTGATTATTTATTTGAAGTTAAAAATTACATTGGTATTGCAGTTACTCTTTGCCAAGCTGTGCCATTATAAAAGCAAATTAAAGCTAAAGTAGTGTTATATACTGTAAGCCCAGCAGCTGGAGTTGCAATAGCATTGATTTGAGTAGTTGTCATTCTTGGTAGCAATAAACCTTTTGTAGTTGAAGTAAGGTCTAATAAAGCAGAAGCGTTTGGAGTGTTTACCCCAACAGATAGACTACCAGCAGCAGTTGTGCCAGTACCGCTACAATCAACGCCCCAAAGCACATTTCCTAAGTTAAGTTGATTTGATGCTGTTGCTGTGGGTACGTTTCCTTGATAGCCTACAACTAAATTTTTTGAGCCAGTAGTGCCAGTAGTTGATTCATAACCAACTGAAATGTTGTTAGAACCAGTTGTTGTTAGCCCACCCGAACTTGGGCCTAAAAATGTGTTATTGTTTCCAGTTGTTAAATTATATCCAGCAAACCAACCATAACCAGCGTTTCTTGTGGCTGTTGTAGTAGAAAACATAGATTTTTCACCAATTGCAACGTTTTCATTACCAGTATGCCCAGCACCGTTTTCACCTAAAGTTCCGCGACCTATTGCAATATTACTTGCTGAACTACTTAATTTTGTTCCAGCATTATAACCTATTGCAATATTAAAATTCCCAGTTGTCCCACCCGATAAAGCACCATGCCCAATAGCAGTAGCATAACCACCAGTAGAAGTAAGTGGTAATGAATTTACACCATAAGAAGTATTGAACAAAGGAGCATTTAACCAACCAGCAGTAGCATTGTTTCTTCTAAAAACCAAATCCACGTTATCAGTTGTTCCAATAAAATCTGTACCAGCAGTTGTTCCAGAATTACCTCTTTTATTCCATCCGCCAGTCCATACAGAACCATTATAGAATTGTGGTGTTAAAAGTGTAGAATTATAAATCTGAAGTCCAGTACGAGGAGTGGCAATAGCATTTTGTTGAGTAGTTGTCATTGATGGCAACCCTAAACCTTGTGTTGTAGAAGTTAAGTCTAAAATAGCGGATGCGTTAGGTGCATTTGTACCAATACCAAGTCTTCCAGCAGCAGTTGTTGTTGTTCCACTACAATCAAGACCCCACAAAACATTCCCGATGTTAAGTTGGTTTGAGCCAGTATTAGATTGTAATTGAGCATTGTAGCCAATTGTAAGGTTTTTAGCACCACTTGTTACAGATTGTGCTGCCGATGCGCCAATTGAAATGTTATTATTACCTAAAGTATTATTTCTTCCAGCAGCATGACCAACAGAAACATTATATGAGCCAGTTAAATTTTCGTTTCCAGCTTGTGAGCCTATTGCTGTATTGGAAGAACCAGTTGTTAGCTTAGAGCCACTTGCATAACCAAAATTTGAATTTTCTGCGCCAGTTGCTGATGGTGTGATAGTAAATAAACCAAAGCCAGTATTATTAGAGCCTATTAGACCACTAAAAGTATTGTTTCTTTTAAAAGCAACATCCACATTATCAGAAGTACCAATATAATTAGTAGAAACACTTGTACCCGAATTCCCAGTTAGTTTCCAATCGTTACCAGCAGCAGTTATTCTATTACTTAATGAAGCAGTATCCACTTTACGAAGGTACCCGCCTAACATTGTAGAAGTGTCGCTATACTTTACCCTTGCATCTATTCGAGTAGATAAAGAAGCGGTATCTGCACTATTTAATTTTGTGTCAATTCTTGTGCTTAGTGATGCAGTATCAACTTTCGTTAAATAAGGAGCAAGCATTGCAGAAGTATCAGCATATTTTACAACGGTTGCATTGTTAGCGGGAGTGTATCCCAATACCGTAGAGATTGACTTATTCTCCCAAAGTTTAGCTGCACTATCGTAAAACAAGCCTTCATTATTTGCTGCGCTTACTATTCTTACATTGTGCAATTCATCTAACTCATATCCATTATCAACCTTTACAAAGATTTTACCATTAATTGCGTGAGCATACACTACATAACCAATTATAACGGTGTGAGTTGGTGCAATAGGCTTTACATTGGTAATTTGTCCCGCAGTTGTGCCACTTAAAAATAGCAAATCTCCATCATTCCACGTTTCCCCTTGTAGGCTACCAGTTGTGTTTATGTTTCTAACTAAACCATTTGTAGTGATAAAGCCTTCTTGGTTTAAATCAATATTTTCAGTAACTAAACCTATTGTTGCAGCAGAACTTGAATCAGCCATAGCCAAAGCATTTCCAACCTTTAATCTTTGCCCTTGCGCCCCACTTACATAGACAGCGTGGTATTGACTTTCAAGAAGGTTTGCACCAGTTTTATTTACAACTCTTACAACTTCTTCTTGCCCTATTTGTAAACTTACGTTACCACCCTTTAAACCTAAATCTGCTGTTCCATCAGAATCATTCCATCTTAGCACTCCAACTCCAGCAGTTTGTGTAGGTGTTTGGTCTAAAGTTACTTGCCCAACGGTTGCTTGAAACTCTCCTAAGTTTACATTAGAAGTTGCACCAGTATAAGGAACATAAGTAGTTGCAGCAGCAGCAGAACTCAAGTAAGAACTTAGCATTGAAGCTGTGTCTGTATATTTAACTCGTGCATCAATCCTTGTACTTAAACTCGCTGTGTCTGCGCTGTTTAGCTTGGCGTTAATTGATGTTCTTAAATTAGTTTTTGCAGTATCTACTCTATAATTAGTTGCAAATATTGTGCTATCTGTTGGTATGGTAGTTGATGCAAATGTTACATTGGGATATGTTCCACTAATAGTCATATTTGAACCAGCAATCGGTCTTATACGCATATTTGCAGTGTCAGTAATATTTAGCTTTAAAGCAACTTGCGCATCGGTAGCATAGGGTGCTAACATAGCTGCTGTGTCCGTATATTTTACCCTTTCATTAATACGATTGCTAAGGCTTGTTGTGTCTATTCCCGAAGGTATCAATGCTCTCAAAGCTAATGCTGTATCAGCTAGGTTTTTCTTTGTAGCATCCCAAGTTGTTGTATCGGTAAGGTTTTGTTTCAACGCTAAAGCAGCAGTTGCAGTTGCAGTCTTGTAATAAGGTGCTAACATACTCGCTGTGTCGCTGTAATTAACTTTTCCACTCACATTGGGGATGGAAGCACGAATGGCAGCAGCAGTATCATTTACTAAAGTCTTTTTTGCATAATTGGTAAGCATTGTTGCTGTGTCTGCAATGCTCAATTTTGCGTTTATTCTATTGCTTAGGGTAGATGTATCAACCTTGCGAAGATAACCGCCTAACATCGATGATGTGTCTGTATATTTAACTCTTTCGTCAATCCTATTGCTCAATGATGTAGTATCTATTGTAGAACCACCGCCACTTGCTGCAAATGTGATATTAGGATATGCGCCACTAATAGTCATATTTGAACCCGCAATTGGTCTTATACGCATATTGGCAGTATCAACAATATTTAGCTTTAAAGCAAGGTCTGCATCAGTAGCATACGGAGCAAGCATAGATGCTGTATCGGTATAATTAACCTTACCACTTACGTTTGGTATTGATGAACGAATTGCACTTGCAGTGTCAGATAATCTATTGGCTATAACATAACCTAAAAGCATTGCTGCTGTATCTGTGTACTTTACTCTAGCATCTATTCTATTGCTAAGACTTGTAGTATCTATTGATGATGGAATTAACGCCCTTAAAGCTAACGATGTGTCAGCTAAATTCTTTTTAGTAGCATCCCAAGTGGTTGTGTCTGTCAGGTTTTGTTTTAATGCTAATGCTGCAGCTGTTTTTCCCCCATCCCAATAATGGCTTAACATTGCAGCAGTATCTATGTATTTAACTCTTTCATCAATTCTTGTACTTAAAGATGCTGTATCAACTTTTTCCAAATAAGGATTAAGCATAGCTGCGGTATCTGTGTACTTTACTCGTGCATCAATACGATTAGACAAAGAAGTTGTATCAATAGTGGTTGAACTCGTTACGCTATCAGCAAAAATAAATCTTGTCCCACTTGGATTGTAATACAATCTTCCACCTTGTCTTGCCCAACGACCCTTTAAATTAGAACTAAAATTACTTTTTGTAGTATTGGTATCAGACAACAACCAATTCATTGAAGCCTTAGCACTATCTGCTAAATTTAAAATGCCTTGGATTATTAAATTGCTGTTTTTACCACCTAAAAATTGAGGTACAGTATTTTGAGAGTACCCATTTATAGAAAATAGTATAAAAAATATAATTAGTAGCTTTTTCATATTATGAAGGTTTTTGTGTTAGGGT
>JAGNTI010000214.1 GCA_017987615.1 Sediminibacterium sp.
CCATTACCGCTATTGGTTAATATGGTAGATCCCTTAAATGCAATATCCCATTTGTTAGATGCGCTATCTGTAGCAGGAACTACTACACCTCTTTCCAAACTAAAAAAAGTATACTTTCCAGCACCGTAAGGCATACCGCCTGAAGGAGGAGCGCCAGGTGTAATACCAATAATTGTATCGGCTGGTAAATTGGTTACGGTAACAGAAATAACAGGATCTACCTTAGTAGTGTTGTCGTCTTTATCACAAGCTGTAAAAAACAAAAATGCAGATAAAGCGTAGATGATTTTTTTCATGGTTTTCTATTTTTCGGTTGATTGTTTAATTGAATAATTGATCGCTATAAATCCAGCCCTACCAAAGAAATTTGGCATATTAATTGGGTCTTTGTAATCAAGAATATTATTGCATCCAAGTTGCACGGTAATTTTTTTAGAGGTACGTAAACCAACTGTCGCATTGAGCTGAATAAAACCTGTGGCTTTTGCATCATTTGTATTAAATAACCCATTACCATCGGTATCAGTAACGTGCCAACTACTTCTGTAAAACGCACGAAGTGTGGCAAATGTTTGTTCCTTTTGATATTGAAATTTTAGATTGAGTTGATGCTTACTCCTATTAGGCAAGCCCACATAATCCGAAGTCGTTAAAATTTTACTGTAGCCATTTACATCACGTGTAAAAACTTTTCCTTGTTTTATTTTATCTAGTTCAGAGGCGTCTCCAGAAAGTAAAAATTGATACCCGCCAGTAACAGAATAATATTTTCCAATTTTATAATCGGCATTGAGCTCTAACCCTTTTGTAAAAGCAGTTTTAACATTGAGGTAGCTAAATATTTGTGCACCCCCGGTTCTGTAAGCAACGAGTCTATTATCAATTAAATTATTGATATTGTTATAAAAAATCCCCACCGAGAAAGTATGTTTTTTAGACGCGGTATAATCAAAACTTGCATGATAGCCCGTAGAAAATTCTGGTTGTAAAGCACTTAAATTATAAAAATCAGATTCGATACTAGCAATTTGACCAATGCCTTGTAGTGCATTGATAATTTTTTGCGCTTCAATTGAACCAAACACACTATATCCTCCCGCTGCAGTATTTGTAAAATTCAGATACAGCTGCCTGAAATCAGGTGCCTTAAATCCACGCCCTACACTTGCCTTAAAGTTTATGTTGTTTGCAATTGCATATTTTAATGCAAGCTTTGGGCTAAACGCTGCCGCAAAAAGTGCATTGTGGTCATAGCGTGCACCGCCAATAACAATAAGCTTTTCAATTGGCTTCCACTCTGACTGAAAAAAAGCATATCCTACCGCATTTTCTTTGGTGCTTTCTTTTTTGTCATATCGTGTACTATTGGCTCTATCCAGTAAATAGCCAGCACCAATGGAAGTTTCAATGTTTTTAAAAATAGAAAAGTCTGTTTGAGACTCGAATCGTAAAAATCGTTGCTTAAAATAATCGGTGTATGGGGCGCCTGAAGATGTGGCTAGCTCCTGCTCACTCGTAAATGTGGTTGCGTATAGTTTAGCATTTGTTTTTACACTGTTACTAAAACGGTGTGTTAATAAAGCAGAAATGTTTGCATCATCATTAGATTCTTTTCCTTCAGAATTTACAATAACACCATTATTTTCTACTGCAATTTCGTTGGTGATGCGTTCTCTATTAAACCTAACTGATCCAGACAATTTTGTTTTATCAGAAAACTGATACCCAAGTTGATGTTGCTGTGTAAACCTGTTAATGGGCGTTACAAAACTGGTTTGGCTATTGGGGCGCAGGCTAAACCCGCTTGTATGGTAATTGTTAACGAACCCCTGATATGAAAATTTATTTTTCGAATAATTATACGTGGCGTTAATATCAGAAGTATTAAAACTTCCATAACGAGCACTCAATGCAAATTCATTTCTTTTAGGCGCTGTTGTAATAATGTTTATAACACCTGCCATCGCTTCACTTCCATATAAACTAGAGGAAGGGCCCTTTACAATTTCAATTTGCTTGATATTGCCAACCGTGATTCTATTTAAATCAAGTATGCCGGCTGTTCGTCCTACTAGTGGCTCTCCGTTAAGTAATATTAAAGTGTAATCAGGATTTAAACCCTGCATTTGAACACCCGCACCAAAGCCAGCGGTTAAAAATAATCCGGTTTGTTCTTGTAAAATATCGGCGAGTCTTACAGAGCCGGCTTGCGCAATTTGTTTACTGGAAATAAGGGTAACCGGAACCGCAACGTTGCCTAGTTTTTTTTCGGTTCTTGTGGCGGTAACAATAATTTCATTCGCAGAACCATATAAGGTATCTGGGCGCGTGGTTTTATCCACCTGTCCGTGAACAGCTGTGATGCAAAAAAACAAACTCACTATTAAACCGCTAAACCGCATCTGCATTGATTTCAGGTGCAAATGTGGTTTATTGGCCTAGGTCAATTGTCACAGAATTGTAGAACGGCATAACGCCAGTCTTTTATGACTTTTTAATGACAAAAACGGCCTTATTGTATAACAACATAGTTCCATTTGTACGCTGTAGATGAAACAACCGCCGTTGCATTTGTATTAATAGTAAAACCTGTCGTTGTTATATTGACCCAAACAGCTTGTGTAGCAGCTAAACTAGCTGTTGCAGCATTTGCTGGGGTAATAACTACTACCGGAGCCGATGAAAAAGCTGTGTTGTATGTTATAGTAGCTAAAACTGCATTTATAGAAGGGCTGGTTCCTGTTGTTAGCGCAAC
>JAGNTI010000053.1 GCA_017987615.1 Sediminibacterium sp.
AAAACGGCCAATAAAGCCGGAACCTAACATAGCAATGTTTTTCATGATCTTTTAATTATGAAGCAGCAAGCTGCTTTTTTTCTTTGAAAAATAATACAAATAATACGAGTACAATACTTGCAATAACAGCAGGATACAACCAAATGGTTTCCCAAATATGTTGTTGTGTAGTAACGCCATTAACAGTAGTGCTTTGGTTGTAGGCATTTGCTACATAGCCACTATAATTAGTGCCAATAAACATGCCCACGCCATAGGTGGCAAATGTAAATAAGCTTTGCGCAGCATTTTTAATTTTTTCGCCAGCCATTTTTTCTGTGTACATATAGCCTGTTACAAAAAAGAAGTCATAACAGATGCCGTGTAATATAACGCCAGCATATAATAGCCACTCCGCATCCATATTGCCGTATGCAAAACAGATATAACGAATAGCCCACGCTGCCATGCCTAATACGAGCATTTTTTTAACACCCAGTCTATAAAATAAAAACGGGATGGTGATAATAAATAAAGCTTCTGACATTTGCCCCATTGTCATTTTAGCGGCGGTATTAGAACCCCAAAACTCTCCTAAAAATGAACCCGCAAATCCGTAGTAAAATGATAAGGGAATACAAATTAATATAGCGGCAATAAAAAATAATAAAAACGATCTTTCTTTTAAAAGCACAAAAGCATCTGCACCAAAAATGGCACCAAATGATGTATTGTTAGCTGTAGATTTTGGTGGTGTATTAGGGAGAACAAAACTAAATACGCCTAATAGTGCAGAAGCACCAGCAGCAATAATAAAAGTGGTTTCTCCTTCACCAATAGCTAGTTTAGAAATCACAAGACCCGCTACAATCCAACCCAGTGTACCAAAAACGCGAATCCATGGAAACTGTTTGCCCGGATCACTCATTTGTGCAAATGCAACACTATTGCTTAAAGCAATGGTTGGCATGTATAGTAAAGAATAGGCAAGTATCACCCAGTAAAAAGAAGTGGTAGCCGTCATTTTAGTAGCATAGAATAATAGCGCAGCACCAATAATGTGCAGGATACCCATAATTTTTTGTGCAGCAAAAAAACGGTCTGCAATCATGCCTACAAAAAAAGGAGAGAGCATGGTAGCAATAGCACCAGCGCCATAGGTAGCGCCTTTAGCAAGGTCTACAACATTTTGACCTTCTGCTTTAAATAGGCTATCCATGTATGGGCCCATTGTTACATACCAGGCGCCCCAAATGTAATATTGTAAAAACATCATGGCGGCTAGCATGATTCCTGTTTTCATTTTCATAAGCAAATTGTTAATCGTTTTTCTTACATTAGGGTTCAATTTAAGTAATTTTCAAACGTTATTTATGAAAAATAAATCAAACCTTTTCCGCATTGCTTTCTTATTCATTGCACTCGGTATTATGGGAGCTGTTTCAGCAGCCGTAAATCCTGTAAAGCAGGTTAAAATATTGGTATTTTTTGAAACAAAAGGCTTCTACCATAGTTCTATTCCGGTAGCTGTTGCGGCGCTTCAAAAATTAGGACAAGACAATAATATGTTAGTAGATACGACATCCGAGTCGGCCACTTTTTTACAACCAGATTTAGATACCTATAGTGCTATTGTTTTTATGAGCACCACTGGCGATGTTTTTAATGAAGTGGAGCAAAAGGCGTTTAAAAAGTACATCAATAATGGCGGAGGCTTTGTGGGGATACATGCAGCTACCGATACAGAGTATGGATGGCCTTGGTACAATCAATTGGTGGGTGGTTATTTTAAAAGTCATCCTAAACAGCAGGAAGCAGTATTAAATGTTGTAGATGCGAATCATAAGTCTACCAAACATTTACCTGCGCAGTGGAAACGTTTTGACGAATGGTACAATTTTAAAGACATGCAACCAGGTTTACATATCCTCATTAACATCGATGAAAAATCATATGAAGGTGGTGAAATGGGCGCTTCGCATCCAATGGCATGGTATCATAAATTTGATGGGGGTAAAGCTTTTTACACAGAGCTTGGACATACCAACGAATCTTTTTCAGACCCTGTATACCTAAAGCATATACTAGGAGGCATTCAGTATGCGGCTAAATAGCGGCAAGGGCTTGTGTGATATCTGCTAATATATCATCTCTATGCTCAAGTCCTACACTGATTCGAATAAGTCCGGGTGTAATGTTTACAGCAAGTCGTTCAGCTTCTGAAAGTTTTGCATGCGTAGTGCTTGCAGGGTGAGAGGCGATGCTCCTTGTGTCTCCTAGGTTAGCCGTTAAAGACAACATTTTTAATTGATTTAAAAATGTTTTTCCGGCTTCTAATCCTCCCTTTAATTCAAAACAAACAATGCCGCCACCATTTGTCATTTGCTTTTTAGCAATAGCATGTTGTGGATGACTCGCTAAAAAAGGATAACGTAGTGTTGCAATGGCTGCATGATTTTCCAATGCCTCTGCAATAAATAAAGCGTTGGATGCATGCCTTTCCATACGAACATCTAATGTTTCGATGCTCTTACTTAAAAGCCATGCATTAAATGGAGAAAGTGCAGGTCCTGTGCTTCTGCAAAACAGGTAAATATTTTTGATGAGTTCTTTTTTGCCAACGATCACGCCACCTAATACACGACCTTGGCCATCTATCCATTTAGTTGCAGAGTGCACCACTAAATCTGCACCAAAGTCTATGGGGCGTTGGTTTACAGGCGTTGCAAAACAATTGTCAACGTTTAAAATAAGGTTATGTTTTTTAGCAACCCTGCCAATCATTTCTAAATCTAAAATATCTAGCCCTGGGTTGGTAGGTGTTTCTAAATAAATCATTTTAGTAGCTGGAGTAACAGCGGCTTCCCACTCAGCTTCTGTTGCTGTAGCTAACACATACGATGTGTCGATACCATAATTAGGAAGGTATTTTGTAATCACGGTGTGCGTGCTACCAAAAATAGAATTACAAGAAAGTAAATGATCGCCTTTTTTTAATAGCGCCATAAAAGATCCAAAAACGGCGCTCATACCAGACGCGGTTGCATAACCTGCTTCGGCACCTTCTAGTGCGCAAATTTTATCTGTAAATTCTTGCACATTGGGGTTGCTGAATCTGCTATAAATATTATCGTCAGTTTCATCTGCAAAAGCAGCGCGCATACTTTCTGCATCATCAAAACAAAAGCTACTCGTCAAATAAAGTGGACTGCTATGTTCCATTTCATTTGTTTGCGTGGTTCTAATTCTTATGGCGTCTGTTTGCGGCTTTGACATAGTATGTATAGATGCTTTGAAGCAAAGGTAAGGTTCATAAACAACCTACCGCTGCAAGCTTTCTAAAATATTTTATGTCTAGTGATTAACTTGTAGTTATTTTGTACCTCATGCACTCTCAAACTCAATACCTAGAATACAAACAGCCGTTCGTTTTAGAATGCGGAGAGGTATTGCCTAGTTTAACCATTGCTTACCATACTTATGGTACGCTAAATGCATCAGGCACCAATGTGGCATGGGTTTGTCATGCCTTAACAGCAAATGCTAATGCATCTGATTGGTGGAAGGGTTTGGTAGGAAATGACTCGCTTATTAATGAACAAGATTATTTTATTGTTTGTGCAAATATCATTGGCTCTTGTTATGGATCTACTGGCCCACTAACTGACAACCCAAATACAGGTGCTCCTTACTATTCAAGTTTTCCTGCAGTAACCATTAGAGACATGGTTAAAGCGCATATTATATTAAGAGAGGCGCTTGGAGTTCATTCCATTGCTTTATTAATGGGTGGCAGTATGGGTGGATATCAAGTACTTGAATGGGCTTTGCATGAACCTTCGCGCATTCAAAAATTATTTTTAATTGCTACATCGTCTACAGAAAGTGCATGGGGCGTTGCAATTCATACAGCACAACGTTTAGCTATTGAAGCTGATCAAACATGGAATACCATGGAAGCAAATGCTGGTGCTGCTGGCTTAAAAGCTGCGCGTGCTATTGGCATGTTAACTTACCGTAATTATGCCATTTTTAAAGAAGCACAAACCGATGCTGATTCCGAAAAAATAGATGGCTATAAAGTCTCTTCTTATATCAACTATCAAGGAGATAAACTCGTGAATAGATTTAATGCCTATTCTTATTGGCTACTCACCAAATCGATGGATAGCCATCACTTATCTAGAGGAAGAGGAATGGATGTAGCGCAGGTTTTAAAAAGCATTACAATTCCAACACTAGTCATTGGTCTTAAAAGTGATATTTTATGTCCACTAGAAGAGCAGCGTTTTATGGCGGCTCATTTGTCCAATGCACAGCTGGTAGAAATAGATTCGAGCTACGGACATGATGGTTTTATTATTGAAACCAAACAAATAGCTACGCATCTCGCCCCTTTTTTACAATAAATTTTTATTTACTGCGGATGGTAAATGCTTTTTGCATTTTTATACACTTCCTCTTTGTTTAAGGTCATCTTTTTTGTTTGCTGACGTGTAAACATTTCCATTTGGTCAGTGTAGTGCGGCGAGTCTTTTTTGGCAGATGCGCCGTATACATTGAGTGATTCTATTTGCGGTCCGTCTTTTGTAAACCTTACCAGCTCTATGTATGCGTCTCCCTGGTTGCCTTTCCATTTGCCATCTTTGTAAGGAATCGAGTACATAGGGGCAAGTACATCCGGCAAACCTGGAAGTGGAATTTCTTTACTGCCTCGAACTAATTTTTGAACTTCTCCAAGTGCAATATTTGTTTTGCCAAAATCTTTTAGCATGGTTTGTTTTGCTTCTCGTAATAGCTGTGCGGCAAGTATTTTACTAATCGATTTATTTTGTAAGTAAAGCGCTTTGTTTTTATTAGCAGCTGCTTGCACAAAAAAGAATGTGCCTGCGCCAATACTCTCCGCATCTGAATTTCTATTCCAGTTACCTAGTTGCGTAATAATATCTGCAATATCAGGGAACTCAGTACTGTTCAATAAAAATACCGTGTCAATTTTGCTAGGAAAATAAAACGAAGACGGAAATTGTCTATCAAATTTGATGCGTTTGAAATCTTCGTAACTTACTTTGTTGAGTGGTTTAATAAGTTCATCAAAACGCATGCTCCTGTTGTTTTCTATGGTTTCGTAACCCATGGTAGGATCAATGATAGTAGGATTTTCTGAACCAAGTGTGCTATGAAAAGGAGAGTGGTTGGTGTTATATACATAACCCGATTTTGGTTGCAGTACCTGCGGTAAATTAGATAGTGGGTGAAGGTCTGTCCACAGTGTTTTGCTGGTGTTGCCTGGAAGCGTTGTTTTCCAATTGTAGTTTTTGTCTCTTACCGGAATACGGCCATTGCTAATATAATAAATAGTATCGTAACGATCGGCGTATACAATGTTGTAACCAGGAATAGCAAGCATGTTTAATGCACTTTTAAATTCGGTAAAGTTTTTTGCTTTGTTAAAAGCATACCACTGCTCGAGTCCTCTAATATCCATTTGTGCAGGCATGCGAATTGAAAAAACACCTCTTGGTGTGATAATGGTTGGGCCGTATTTGCTCCAGTATGCTTTTTTGCTTAAGGGTGCTATTACGCCTGCAATTTTTACTTTTAATGGCGCTGTTTTTACTTCTAGTGTTTCCCATTTGCCATCAAATTTGTATTGCAATTTGTTTTTAGGATTCATTTCTAATTGATAAACGTCTAATTTGTCAGGGGCATTTACAGTATGGGCCCATCCTAAATATTCGTTGCAGCCATGTAAGATGCAGGGAGCGCCCGGAAAATTAGCGCCTATAATATTCCAGCCATCTTCGCTATTTAAATGTGCTTCATAAAAAGCCACAGGACCTTCCAATGGTTGGTGTGCATTGATGTCTAAGTACACCTGACCGTCGGTGGTTTTGGCGCTATTAAAAGCAAAAGCATTACTGCCCTGCGTTTTATAATTTTCGAGTAGTGGAACCGTGCCACCAAAAATGGAACTTAATGCTTTGTCGGCGCCAGATAACACGCAAAGTTGTAGGACCGAATATTGAACCATGTCTTTTGGGGTAACTGGAAATATTTTTTTGAGCATCACTTCTTTGGGGTGCGCTGCTGCATATGCATTGAGTCCAGCGGCGTAGCCTTCTAGTAATTTTTTAAATGCGGGACTTAAATCGGACTCGTATTTTGCTTCTACAAGTTCTGGAATGCGTAATAGGTGAATGATATAATCTATCGAAGCTCCTTTTTTACCTTGGTATTGTGCTAGCATAGATTTACCCGCCATTAATGATTGTTGGATAGTTTCAAAATCATCTTCTGCATGTGCCCAAGCAAGGCCGTATGCTACATCCGGATCGGTTTTGCCAAAAATATGTGGTACGCCAAAGCTATCTCTGATAATATCAATTTTTGCTGGGTTTATTTGCGCGCTTACTTGGTATGGTATTGCCGCAAGGCCAATCAATAAGCAGGTAATAAGTAGGCGATATTTTTTCATATAATTTAATGTAAGCTAGTATAACAAGATAATGGGTAAAGTGTTTAGTATTTTATAGTGGTGTATCTTTGAATTAAAATATATACCATGTCAATTTTTAAGCAATTAAAAGAATACCTTTTTATTTCAAAAAGAGACCCCAATGAGCCGCGTACTCAATGGATGAAATACATGCATGGTATGAACCGGATTTCGCTGTTTATGTTTTTGATGGCGGTGCTTATTATTTTATTTAAGTCGCTGATATTACCCCTCATCAATAAATAGTTTTGGTCCTGCAAGTGCTACAATTTCTTTAGCCACTTTTGCAGAAGCGTCTTCGCCACCTGCTGCGAGCAGTGCATGTAATGACTGGTAGTTATTCATCACCTCTTTTCTATGCTCCTCGTTTTCTGTGATATTACGCAGTGCATTTGTTAATTGCTGCTCGGTCAGATTTTCTTGAATAATTTCACGAACAATTTCTTTATCCATAATCAGGTTCACGAGTGAGATGAACTTAATTTTCACCAACCTCTTTGCAATTTGGTAAGAAAATTTGCTGGTTTTGTAGCACACGACTTCAGGAACTTTAAATAGGGCGGTTTCAAGCGTAGCGGTACCACTTGTTACGAGTGCTGCATCGGCTATTGTGAGTAGTTCGTAGGTGCTGTTTTTAATGAGTGTGACATTGGAATATCCCATTAAATAGCGGTTGTAAAATGGAGCGTCTTGCCCTGGGGCTTGTGCCACCATAAAAGTGTAGCCCGGAAAATGCGGCGTTACACTTAGCATGATCGGCAGCATTTTAATAATTTCTTGTTTTCTGCTACCTGGTAGTAATGCAATTACTTTTTTATTGTCTGTAGAAAGTGGGGTAGTGCTTTTAAAGGATTCAATCACACGTAAGAGTGGATGGCCTACATAGGTAACATCCCAATTCCATTTATTTTTAAAATAATCTTTTTCAAAAGGAAGTATGCAAAACATTTTGTCGATGCATAGTTTCATTTTTTTAACCCTGTTTTCTTTCCATGCCCATACCTGCGGTGCAATGTAATAGACTACTTTAAATCCATTTTTTTTAGCCCATTCCGCAATGCGTAAATTAAATCCTGGATAGTCTACAAGCACGAGTACATCGGGTTGCCAAGCTTCAATGTCTTGTTTGCAAAACCGGATGTTTTGTAAAATGGTGGGCAGATTTTTAATCACTTCTAAAAAGCCCATAAATGCCAGGTCTCTATAATGTTTAACTAGAGAGGCGCCCGCCTGTTGCATTAAATCGCCACCCCAGGCCTTAATGCTGGCGTTAGGGTCCAGTTTTTTTATTTCTTTAATAAGGTTACTGCCGTGTAGGTCTCCGCTGGCTTCCCCTGCAATAATATAGTACTTCATAGGCTCCTTGCAATTTACGTTAGAAGGGCCGAAATGTTAATAAAACTAAAAAAATAGTTAAAAAACTAAAAATTTAGTTGTTAAACTAAAAAAATAGTTTTAGAATTGTGTTTCAAATGTAAATGTGCATGAAACCATTAACAAAAGCAGAAGAGCAAGTGATGCAGCAGGTATGGAAATTATCCAGTGGCTATTTAAAGGATATCGTAGAATCTTATCCTATACCTCGTCCGCATACAAATACAGTAGCTACACTCGTAAAAATATTAGTAGACAAAGGATATATTGGAGTTGAAGCCATGGGTCGTGTGCACAGATATTTTCCTTTAGTGAGTAAAGAAGCCTATTCTACCAATTCTATTAAATCGTTGGTGGACGCTTATTTTGAAGGTTCTTTTAGTGAGGCCGTTTCTTGTATGTTACAGCAAAAAGAAATTAGCGTACATGAATTGGAGCTCTTGTTAAATCAATTGAAACAATCAAAAAAATAAGTCATGTATCCTACACTCTATTACTTGTTACAAGTGCTTGTATGCAGTGCCGTTTTGATGGTTTATTATTTACTCGTACTACGCAATAAAAAATTCCATCAGTACAACCGGTTTTATTTACTCGGTGTTGCTGTTGTATCTTGG
>JAGNTI010000054.1 GCA_017987615.1 Sediminibacterium sp.
AAAAAAAACTTGCTACAACATTGCTTGTAGCGCTTGCATCACCCTGCTTACAGGAAGGCCCATCACATTGTAAAAATCACCTTCCACCGATTTGATGCCTACTACACCAATCCATTCCTGAATGGCATAAGCGCCCGCTTTGTCGTAAGGCTTGTACTTGTCTACATAAAAAGCAATTTGATCCGGTGATAGCGGATGAAAATGAACCGTCGTGCTATCTGCAAAAGCCGTTTCTTTTGTGCCTTCTAAAAGTACAACACCCGTAATTACCCGGTGTGTTTTTCCGGCTAGCTTAGATAAAATTAAAATAGCGTCTTCTCTACTTGTAGGCTTACCTATAATTTCATTTCCTAAAACAACAATGGTATCGGCTGCAATAACAAGTTCGTTATTTGATAAATCTGCTGCTACCCCAAGCGCTTTTTGACGCGCAATATGCACGGGCACTTCGTCAATGGCAAGTTCAGCTGGATAGCTTTCGTCGGTGGGTTTTATTATCACTTCAAAAGAAACCTCTGCCCACTCTAGTAGTGTTTTTCGGCGTGGAGAACCAGATGCTAGTATAATTTTTTTATTCATGTCCATTATAAATAATACCTGAAAAATACCATGGATACAATACCCGTAAGCATCACAATTTTTATTACCGTACTAAGTTTCCCAAAATCTTTTTCGGATTGTGCAGATAACAATTTAACAAACACCCAAATTAGTGGTGCAATAATCGCTACCACACAATAAAGAATACTTTCCCACCATCCCATGGGCAGCACATAAAACTGCAAAATAATAAGCACGGCAATTAACACCACCAGCCAAACTGCCACAAATACTTTGGTAGCCGTTAACCCCCACACAATAGGAATGGTTCTGCAACCATATTTTGCGTCACCTACCCTATCTTCTACATCTTTAATGACCTCTCTAATGAGAGAAATAATAAATGCAAAAGACGCGTATAAAACAGTGAGTCTAAAAAAACGAATTTCTTTATCTCCCGATTCTAAAAAATTATTTATTTGAAGTGGCGCTTTTGAAAAAAACAAAATAAGCAGTACCCATGCCGTTAATAATGAAATAAGCACATTGCCAATAAGTAATTGTTTTTTAAAGTTTGTAGAATACACCCACAATAAAACAATACACATCATGTTGGCAAAAACCAAATACCAATATGACTGAATGGGTAGCGCATAAGCGGTAAAAAATAAACCCAACATACTTAATACCAAATGAAAAAATATAACCCAGCGTCTACTGATAGCTACATTCACCACCACTTTAGTAGGCTTGTTAATTTGATCAATATTTAAATCAAAATAATCATTGATACTATTGCCTGCAGCAGCAATAAACACAGAAGCGAGCACAATCAACCAAAACTGTTGTAGTTGCGCTGGTGTAGACGGACCGTAAATTCTTTGGTAAATGCAATACTCAAATAAAAACTGAGTGAGTACAATAAAAACTAAATTACTTGCACGAATAAGCGTCAGAAATGCTGCTATTTTTTTCATGCAATGATGGTTGGGATATTAATAATTTATTGAGACCTTACGGTTGTGTCTTCACTCCAATCGCCTCTTACGCGCATAATTTTTTCAATCAAATCACGCACACATCCTGCACCTCCATTTAGGGGCGATACATAACCAGATAGCTCCCTTATTTCTGTTGCAGCATCTGCGGGACAAGTAGCCATCCCTACTGCTTTCATGACGTCATAGTCTGGCATATCATCACCCATGTAAGCGGTGTTGGCTGCGTCTAAACCATTGAGTAGTAAATATTCTTGTAGCACTGATAATTTATCATGCACTTTCATGAACACATCTGTAACACCTAATTTTTGGAGTCGGTCTTTTACTTCTGCAGAGTCGCCACCAGAAATAATGGCAACATGATATCCTTTTTTTACGGCTAGTTGTATGGCATAGCCGTCCTTTATATTCATGCGTCTAACCATCAGTCCGCCAGGCATCACAAGCAGTGTGCCGTCGGTTAAAACACCATCCACATCAAGTACAATGGTATTTATATTTTTAAACTGATGTAGCATTGAAATTTATTTTTGATTGTCTCTCCACTCATATACCCATGCACTCTGAATCATTTCTAAATGACCTTCGGTGCTTTGTTCTTTGGTGCCCGTAAAATTGGGTGTTTCCAAAATCCAGGTTAATAAATCTGTGAAACGAACTCTATAGATTTTTGATTCCGTAAAATCATCGCCAAAGCGCTCATATAATTTCATGGCAATATCTTCATGATCTGCCCAGTGAATTGGTGGTTCAAAATGACTCATAGTTACATTTGATAAAGTAAGTTACAACTAATATTATTCGCCTAAAAACTGTGTTTGATCCGGAAGGGTAATTTCGATTGTTCCAGTACCAGCCTGAAGCACGCACTGACATCCAAGTCTTGAATTTATACGAGGATTTACCGCTCTATCAATAAAATCTTCTTCTCTGTCAGATAACTCTTCGAGGTGTTCCATGCCCGCATGCACATACATATGACAAGTACTACAAGCACAAACGGCTCCACAGTTATGGTGCAGCTCAATGCCATTATCTAAACAAACTTCTAATAAACTTTGATCCGGTTCAATATTTGAAAGGGTTACCGGCTCTAAACCTTTCTGTTCAAATTTCACGTTTACTGTATACATAACTTGATGCTTTGGACCGCAAAAGTATTTCAAAAATGTGGCTACACCCATTTCGTTGAACGATTTATGTAGCGAAAAAGGAAAAAATTATGCACGGCAGGTCATTATCTTTGCAGTATGAAAATGAAATTGGGTCAGCGCATACTCATTGGATACTACAAAAACAAATTAAGAACCCTTAGTTACTTATCTAAAGAAAAAGCCGCTTCGGAGGCATTTCGTTTGTTTTGCACGCCCTATACCCGAAAAATAACGCAAAAAAGACCCGCCATTTTTACAAAAGCGACGCCTAAATTGATTGATTTTGAAGGTTTAGCCATTGTTGGCTATGGCTGGACGCCTACCACCCCCAATGGTAAAAAAGTATTGATACTGCATGGTTTTAGCAGTTATGCCTATAAATTTGAACACTATGTGCCCCTTTTATTACAAATGGGTTACGAAGTACTGGCTTTTGACGCCCCTGGACATGGAGACAGTGAAGGGAAAATTGTAAACGCCCTTGTTTACAAGCGTTTTATATGTCAGGTAAACGAAGTTGAAAATGGGATTGATGCATTTATTGCCCATTCATTTGGAGGCCTAGCCCTTTCGCTGGCGATGCAGGATTTACCGGATGCAGCTAATAAAAAGATGGTTTTAATTGCCCCCGCCACAGAAACCACCTCAGCTCTTAAGGGATTTTATACAATGCTGCAGGTGAAACCTGATTTACAAGCGGCCATTGAAGCATATATAATAAGTATGGCAGGTAAGCCCATATCCTATTTTTCGGTGACCCATTCCCTTACGGTTATTGATACCCCATGCCTTTGGATTCATGATAAAAATGATTCCATTTGCCCCTTTTCAGATACATTACAGGCACAAAAGAGCGCCAAGCCCCAACAAGAATTTTTTATTACGGAAGGGCTCGGCCACAACAAAGTATATAGGGATCAAGGAGTTATGAAAAAAATTGGCGCTTTTTTAACCCCCCAGAACTAGGTTTTTGAGGGCTATTTTCGCCCCAAGTTGAAGTAAGTTTTTTTGTGTTTTCAAGGTTTCAACTAATATTGCAGCTACATGGCAAAGAATTTATTGATTGTTGAGTCCCCGGCAAAGGCCAAAACCATAGAAAAGATCTTAGGGTCTGATTTTGAGGTAAAAAGCTGTTATGGCCATATTCGCGACCTTGATAAAGGCGATAAGGGTATTGATATTGAAAAGCAATTTCAACCCCACTATATTGTCCCAGATGAGAAGGAAAGAGTGGTGAAAGAATTAAGACAAATCGCTAAAAAATCTGGCGAAGTTTGGCTCGCATCGGATGAGGACCGTGAAGGAGAAAGTATTAGTTGGCACCTTGCCGAAGTACTGGGTTTAAATCCTGCTACTACCAAGCGTATCGTATTCCATGAAATTACAGCACCCGCTATAAAAAAAGCAGTACAAAATCCACGTTTCATTAATATGGATTTAGTAGATGCCCAACAAGCAAGAAGGGTTCTTGACCGTTTAGTAGGTTTTGAATTAAGCCCTGTTTTATGGCGCAAAATTGGCATGCAAAAAAGTTTAAGTGCAGGCCGTGTACAAAGTGTTGCCGTACGTTTAATTGTAGAAAGAGAAAGAGAGATCAATCATTTTATTCCAGAAAGTAGTTATAAAATTGAAGCCATTTTTACGGCATTAGATGTAAACAAAAAAACTGTTTCATTTAAAGCAGAAGGACCTTCAAAAGTAAACACACAAACTTCTGCCAACGATTTTTTAACCAGTTGCAAGAGCGCTACATATACGGTAGATGACGTTACGGTAAAACCTACCAAACGCACACCAGCAGCACCTTTCACAACTTCTACCCTACAACAAGAAGCTTCTCGTAAATTAGGATATGGCGTAACCAAAACCATGTTACTCGCACAAAAATTGTATGAGAGTGGTAAGATTACTTATATGCGTACCGACAGTATCAATTTAAGTGATACGGCCATGGCGGATATTCATAAAGAAGTAGAAAGTAGTTATGGTGCTAATTATTATCAGCCCAGAAAATACAAGAATAAAAACGAAAACGCACAAGAAGCGCACGAAGCCATCAGACCTACCTACATGAATAATAAAACGGTAGCAGATGAAGAAACAAGACGCCTCTATGAACTGATTTGGAGAAGAACCATTGCTTCTCAAATGAGCGATGCGGCTTTTGAAAAAACGGTTGCAAAAATTAATATATCTACCAACAAAGAACAGTTAACGGCTTCTGGAGAAGTACTCAAATTTGACGGTTTCTTGAAAGTATATTTAGAAGGAAAAGACGACGAGGATGATGATGACACAGAAGGCATTTTACCGCCGCTTGTGGCCAATCAAAAACTTGATTTTGCAGAGATGACGGCTACCGAAAAATTTTCACGTCCAGGTGCTAGATACACGGAAGCGTCGCTTGTAAAAAAGATGGAAGAATTAGGTATTGGTAGACCTTCTACTTACGCCCCTACCATCTCTACTATTATTAAACGTAATTATGTAGAAAAGAGAGATAAAGAAGGCGTTAAGCGTCTATCTAACCTACTTATTCTGCGTAAAAATGATAGCATCGAAAAAGAAATTGTTTCTGAAAATACCGGTGCAGAAAAATCTAAACTATTCCCTACCGACCTTGGTATGGTGGTTACAGACTTTTTAAAACAGCACTTCGAAAAAGTGATGGACTATGGTTTTACAGCAAAAATTGAACAGGAGTTTGATGAAATTGCTGCAGGTAAAACCAAATGGAAAAGCATGATAGCCTCTTTCTACACGCCATTCCATGAAAACATTGAACATACCCTCGAAAACGCAAATAGAGCAGTTGGTGAAAGAGAATTAGGATTTGATGAAGCCACAGGAAAAAAAGTAATTGCCCGCATGGGACGCTACGGCCCCATGGTTCAAATTGGTCATCAAGACGAAGAAGAAAAACCAAGATTTGCTAAATTAAAAGCAGACCAAAGCATCGAAACCATTACCATGCAGGAAGCCATGGAATTATTTTCATTGCCGCGTGTGCTGGGAACGTACAACGAAATGGAGCTTGCCGTTAATGTGGGTAGATTTGGTCCATACATTAAATTAGGCGAACAGTTTATATCCATTCCTAAAGGTGAAGACCTGCATACCATGGATATGGACAGAGCCATTGTACTATTAAATGAGAAGGAACTTGCCGAAGCTCCCATTGCACACTATAAAGAACTGCCTGTAACGAAAGGAAAGGGCCGTTTTGGGCCGTTTATTAAATGGGACGGCATCTTTATCAATATTCCAAGAGCCTACGATTTTGACAACCTTAGCAGTTCAGATATCAATGAGTTGATCGAAAAGAAATTAGAGAAAGAAGCCAACAGGTATATACAAAACTGGCCTGCCGATAAAATTAGTATCGAAAATGGTAGATGGGGTCCATTTATCAAGTTCAATAAAAAGATGCTAAAGCTGGGTAGAAAAGCAGACGGTACAAAATATGAAGCTGCCGATTTAGCGGAGGTTGATATAGAAACCGTTAAAGCCATGATTGAGCTGCAAGTACCAGGTGCTTTTAGTAAAAAAGCCAAAGCGCCAGCCAAAAAGTCTGCAACAAAAGCAGCTACGAAATCAGCTACTAAAAAGGCAACCCCTAAAAAGGCGGCAACTAAAAAAGCGGCGGTTAAGAAATCTGCTCCTAAAAAATAAAGCTTAGGCTCTACCCATATCACGTAAAAAATGTACGTGGGCTAAAACGGCTCTGCGCATGGTCGGATACTCGATGTATTGCAGGTGAAACTCTGCGCATACATTTTTTACGATCTCGCTAATTGCTGGATAATGCACGTGTGATATTTTAGGAAACAAATGGTGCTCAATTTGGAAATTAAGACCTCCTACTAACCAGCTAATTAATTTATTTTTTGTTGCAAAATTTGCAGTCGTTTTAATTTGATGTGCCGCAAACTCATCGGGTAACTTATTGTCGTCATCAACAACCGGGAAGTCTGTGTGTTCTACGGTATGCGCCAGTTGAAATACAATACTAAGTACAAAGCCTGCAAACATGGTCATGACTAAAAACCCAACCAACCACTTCACCCAACCTAAAAGTGCAATAGGCAATACCACAAACACTGCGGCATGGTATACTTTTACCACCCAAAACTCGATATGGTCTTTTAATGCCATTTTTTTAAGAGGCACAGATCCAATTCTTTGAGAGAAATATTTTTTATAGTCTGTAAAGAAAATCCAGAAAACATATAAGAGCATGTACAGCGCCCAAAAATAAATATGCTGAAATTTATGAAGACCATATTTTTTTTGTGTTGGTGCCATGCGCATTAAACCACCCACTTCAATATCATCATCTACCCCATCTACATTGGTAAATGTATGGTGGATCATTACGTGTTTCATTTTCCACATAAACCTATTAGCGCCTAATAAACTAATAGAAGAGGCCGCAATTTTATTGAGCCATTTGTTGGTGCTAAAACTACCATGGCTTCCATCATGCATCACGTTAAAACCAATGGCAGCTACTAGCCCTCCCATTACAATGCACTCAGCAACTGCTAACCACCAAATAGGTGTAAAAAATACCACATGAATATATACGGCTATAAGTGCCAAAATCATTAAGATCGCTTTGGTAAATAACCCTGGCGTTCCAGTAGCGTCAATTCCCTTTTCATCAAAATAAGCTTGTACGCGCTTTTTTAATTCGGCGTGTAATGAATCTTTGGTAGCAGGAAATTTAGGCGATATGTAAGATGTAGACATGCGCGGTTTTTAAATGTGATTACACAAGTTAACACATAATTGGTTCTCCCCCTCAATGATGTGCATAAATAGACCCGATTTAACATAGAACTTATTCGGAACTGCCAGTGAACGTTAAACAAAACAAAATAGTATGCGAGCAAACCGCGTTGTTTCCCACAGCACTGAATAACTAAATAGTGATGGTTTGTCTAATTTTATTTTAGTTTGGGTAAGATTTAGCAGCAACATGGAGCAAACAAAAGAGATCAAAGCCCTTTTTACCCTTATAGACGATCCGGACGAAGAAATATATTCTAGTATTTCCGAAAAAATTGTTGCCTATGGTAAAGGAATTATTCCAAACCTAGAACACTTATGGGAAACTACATTATCCGAAGACGTTCAACAAAGAATTGAGGGCATTATTCAAAGGCTTCATTTTACAGATTTACTGCAAGATTTTACCAACTGGAAAAATACCAAACCCTACGACTTATTATCTGGCGCACTCTTACTAGGTAAACTAGAATATCCAGATATGAATACGACAGCTGCGCTCCAAGATTTAGAAAAAATTAGAAAAAATATTTGGCTGGAGCTGAATAGTTTTTTGACCCCGCTTGAGCAGGCCAATGTTCTAACTAGCATTTTATATAAATACTATAAATTATTTGGCAACGAGGTTGATTACAAAAATGCCGACGATTTTTATGTACACAAAGTACTAGAAACAAAGACCGGAAATGCCATGAGCAATGGTATCATCTACCAAACCCTCTGCGAACAATTAGATATTCATGCCAGGCTTATCAATATACCTAAACAGTGTATCCTCGCCTTTTATCATTCCGACTACGAAGAAGATCATTACATAGGTAACCCCCAAGATAAAATTCATTTTTATATAGACGCTACCAACGGCAACGCATTTTCTCATGCCGATATTGATAGTTATTTCGAACGCATCAACATAGCACCTAAACCATTTCATTTTAAAGCCCAAGAAGCACCAGAC
>JAGNTI010000215.1 GCA_017987615.1 Sediminibacterium sp.
TCTAATAGGGTACTTGTATCGCCTAAATTTTCTGTTTCACCTTCTGCAATTTTGCGAAGTATACGGCGCATAATTTTACCACTTCTTGTTTTTGGAAGACCCGATACAAATTGTATTTTATCTGGTTTTGCAATGGCACCAATAATGCGTGTAACGGTTTGTAAAATATCTTTTCTTACTAGTTCACCAGTACCGTGCGTGTCCTGCGCATGTGATCCACCATATATTACATAGGCATAAATACCTTGTCCTTTAACATCATGCGGATAACCTACCACAGCGCTTTCTACAACACCAGCGTGCATGTTAATCGCGTTTTCTACTTCGGCGGTTCCAATTCTATGACCACTTACATTGAGTACGTCGTCTACTCTTCCAGTAATTCTAAAAAATCCATCCTTATCTTTTAATGCTCCATCGCCCGTAAAATACATGTTCTCGTATGTGGCAAAATAGTTGGTTCTGCAACGCTCATGATCACCGTAGGTAGTACGTAAAATTGATGGCCATGGCGATTTGATACATAGGTTTCCAGAGATGGTTTCATCTCCTTCTGCTACCACTTCTTTACCATTTTCATCTACGAGTACCATTTCGAGGCCTGGCATGGGAAGTGTTGCCCAGCTTGGCTTTGCAGGTGTTATGCCAGCTAAATTTGAAATGAGGCAACCACCCGTTTCTGTTTGCCACCAAGTGTCTACAATAGGACAGCGGCCCTTGCCTACATTTTGATCATACCAGTGCCATGCTTCTTCGTTGATAGGTTCACCAACGGTTCCTAATACTTCTAGTGACGATAAATTTTTTCCTTGAAGTGGGCCTAAACCAAAACCCATTAAACTTCGGATGGCTGTTGGCGCCGTGTATAAAATATTGACTTTGTATTTATCTACTACATCCCAAAATCTTCCTGCATCAGGCCAGGTAGGAATGCCTTCAAATAATAGTGTGGTAGCGCCAGCGCTTAATGGTCCGTAAACAATATAACTATGTCCAGTAATCCAACCAATGTCTGCAGTGCAAAAATGAATTTGACCAGGCTTGTACTGAAATACGTTTACAAATGTATAGTTGGTGTATACCATATACCCGCCGCAGGTATGCACTACGCCTTTTGGTTTTCCGGTAGAACCCGAAGTGTATAAAATAAATAAAGGATCTTCTGCGTCCATTTCTTCGGCTTCAATAAAAGTGATTCCTTTTTCTTCTACTTGTTTCATTTCATCTTCCCACCAACAGTCGCGGCCTTTAATCATAGAAACAGGCGTGCGTGTGCGGGTAGCTACAATAACGCGCTTAACGGTTTTGTTTCCAATAAGTGCATCATCAATCACTGATTTTAATGGAATGTCTTTAGCACCTCTGTAGGCCCCATCGCAGGTAACAATATATGTTGCATTCGCGTCTAATAAACGGTCTGCAATACTTTGTGCCGAAAATCCACCAAACACCACAGAGTGAATAGCGCCAATACGTGCGCAGGCAAGCACTGCAATAGCCAGTTCTGGAATCATACCCATGTAAATACAAACACGGTCACCTCTTTGAACGCCATTGTTTTTAAGTACTTGCGCAAATTGACAAACTTTTTCAAGGAGTTTGCTATAGGTTAATACGCGACCTGCTTCATCAGGGGCATTGGGCTCCCAAATAAGTGCAGGTAAATGTCCTTTGGAAGGAATATGTCTATCTAAACAGTTTTCGGTGATATTTAATTTACCACCTTTAAACCATTCTACTTTTGGTTCTTTAAAATTCCATTCAAGTGTGGTATCCCATTTTTTACGCCATGTAAAATGTTCTGCAACTTCGCCCCAAAAAGCAGCAGGGTCTTCAATACTTTTTTTGTAGGCTTCTTTATACGCGTCAAAGCTCGTAAGCTGATAAGGATAAGTCATGGCAGGTCGTTTGAGGTCATAAATATACGTTACTAACTATTTTATTATTCATTTATTACGCAAAGAATTAATAAACGCTTGTTCGTTTATTGAGGCGTAAAAAGTTGGAAAAATGCGTTGGTTGGCGTAAGTTGTTGCTACTATTGTTTAGCACATGAAAAAACAAAATAAAATTTGGCAGGTAATTACTGCATCTTCACTTGGTACCTTAATTGAGTGGTACGATTTTTACATTTTTGGAAGTCTGGCTACCGTGATTGCGGGTCAGTTTTTTCCTAAAACAAATCCTACGGCGGCACTATTATCTACACTAGCCACTTTTGCTGCGGGTTTTATAGTAAGACCTTTTGGAGCGCTTGTTTTTGGAAGACTTGGTGATTTGGTAGGCCGTAAGTACACTTTTTTATTAACCCTTGTTTTAATGGGAGGGTCAACATTTGCCATTGGGCTCGTGCCTAGTTACGAATCTATTGGATTTGCTGCGCCTATTATTGTATTAACGCTTCGTTTGCTGCAAGGCCTTGCGCTTGGTGGAGAATATGGCGGTGCTGCAACCTATGTGGCGGAGCATGCGCCTGCAGGAAGAAGAGGTTATTATACTTCATGGATTCAAACAACCGCAACACTGGGTTTATTTGTTTCCTTAAGTGTGATTTTATTTACGCGCCATAGTTTAGATATTGATCCGGCTGTATCGATTGCAAAATTTAATGCATGGGGTTGGCGTATTCCATTTTTGTTTTCTATTGTACTTGTGGGTGTTTCTATTTATATCCGTTTAAAAATGCAGGAGTCTCCACTGTTTACTAAATTAAAATCGGAAGG
>JAGNTI010000216.1 GCA_017987615.1 Sediminibacterium sp.
GGGTTTCCTTTTTTGGTATAAGACCCTACAACAAGTGGGTAATGACTGGTGTCGGCGGGCAAAAAATGCATTAGGTTGCTGACAAGGAAAGTAGCAATTAAATTCATGGCAATCGTTTATAAATTTGAAGGAGAAATTAATGAATTAATGGCAGAAAACTAAATCTGCTTACCTATAATTTATGCACTTTGTGTATATTTTCTTTAAATTACGTACTGTACTAATGTAAACTTTTAATGTATGAATAAGAACCTACTCATAATTACCTTGTTTGTAGCCCTAACGTTTCAATTGAAAGCTCAAACAACAGCCAATAGTTTTGATGTATTGGTAAAAGGCGGTCATGTAATTGATCCTAAAAATGGCATTGATGCTGTTATGGATATTGCCATTAAAGCAGGTAAAATAGTTAAGGTAGGAAAAAATCTTCCTGCCGCTGATGCTAGGCAAGTAGTGGATGCTACCGGATTAAAAGTAGTGCCGGGTATTATTGATATGCATGCGCACGTTTTTGCAGGCACACAACCTGATCATTATTTAAGTGATGGCTTAAGTGCACTCATGCCAGATGGTTATACGTTTAGAGTTGGTGTTACCACCGTGGTTGATTGCGGAGGTGCTGGTTGGAGAAATTTTGCAACCTTCAAAAAAAATGTAATTGATATTTCTCAAACACGTGTATTGTCTTTTTTAAATATTGTAGGAGAGGGCATGCGCGGTGGCAATTACGAACAGGACATTGCAGACATGAATCCTAAATTTGCGGCTAGTGCAGCAAAGCAGTATAAAGATCATGTGGTAGGTTTTAAATTGGCGCATTTTAATGGTGCCGATTGGACGCCTACTATGCGCGCCGTAGAAGCAGGCACTATCGCTGAACTGCCTGTTATTATTGACTTTGGTGGCTCTCAACCCAATTTATCGATTCAAGAATTATTTTTTAAATACCTGCGCCCAGGCGATATTTATACGCATACTTATGCTGCATTAAATGGAGCGAGAGAAGAGATTATTGGAACAAATGGTGCATTAAAACCTTTTGTGTTAGAAGCGCAAAAAAGAGGCATCATTTTTGATGTTGGTTATGGTGGTGCAAGTTTCAATTACACACAAGCCATTCCTGCATTAAAAGCTGGCTTATTTCCTAATACCATTAGTACCGATTTACATACCGGTAGTATGAATAGTTCTATGAAAGATCAATTAAGTGTGATGTCTAAATTTATGAATTTAGGGATGCCACTTTTTGAAGTGATTAAAGCAAGTACCTGGAAGCCTGCACAAGTAATTAATAGAACCAATCTTGGACATTTGTCAGAAGGCGCTGAAGCCGATATTGCTATTTTAAATATTAGAAAAGGCAATTTTGGATTCTACGATAAAACTGGTTACAAAGTAAATGGCACCGAAAAATTCGAATGCGAGCTTACCATTAAAGGTGGTAAAGTGGTATACGATTTAAATGGTTTAACAACGCCTATTTACGTAAAGTAGCCGCTGCATTTAATTTAGCTTCAGCTTCTTTTTGTAACTGCATTTCTTTTCGTTTTAAAAGGCGAAGCCTTTGGCGTACAATGGTTACAGACGTTTTAGATACGGAGTCTGCTTTATTGCCAAAGTTTTGTCTGATATAGGTAAGTATGCTTGCGATATCTCTATCCGGTAATTGCGAAAATTTAGGCATAGCTCCATGAAAAGGCTGACCATTAATTTTTATAGGCCCTTCTAGTCCTTTTAATATAACGCCTATGAGGGTATCCTTGTTTCCATTTACCCAATCTGTTTTTGCAATGGAAGGGAACCTGATACCATCGCCCTGTCCATTTTGTTGATGACAAACGCGGCAGTTTATTTGATAGAGTTTTTCGCCACCAAGCACTACTTTATCTTTTTCTAAATTATCTTTTACAATGTCTGGATTTTTAACATAGGTTCTGTTTTCTCTAGCTTTCATAGCAGCTAAATTTTTATCAGAAAATGTTTCTTTATTTCCTTTGTATTGTATTTTCCAGATCTTTCCTTTTTTAGAATCTGAAATATACAATGAACCATCTGGGCCCTGTGCAAGTCCCATAGGGCGGTGCTTACTATCACTGGTGTTTACGAGTGTATCTTTTCCAGTAAATCCATCTGCAAATACTTCCCATTTTTGTGGCTTACCATTTACAAAAGGAACAAACGCTACAATATAACCAGCTTGTGGATATGGAGCACGAATGGTAGATCCGTGAAAGGCAATAAATGCACCATTTTTATAACGAGCAGGAAACTGATCACCGGTATAAAAAAGTAAATCATTGGGGGCAAAATGTCCTGGAAAACCAACGATCGGAGTTTCAATATTTTTATCTGTGTTTTCGAGTGTACCGTCGCCACCATATTCGGGATTCACCATCACTTTGCCCTTCATTTGATCAAAATAATAATATGGCCAACCTGCATTGGCACCCGGCTTTAATTTATAAAAAGCTTCGGAAGGTAAAACGGCGCTCTGCCATTCGTTGTAAAACTGAGGCCAACTGCTAGAAAGCCCATCTCTGCCGTGACCCACACAATAGAGTGTACTGTCTTGATTGTTCCATGTCATTGCAACTAAACTGCGTAATCCCGTTGCTACTTTTATACCGTCGGTGGTTCTAAATTGATTGACTTTATTTTCATCAAACATCCAAACACCTGCATTAGAATCTAAAATAGGACAGGGTTTCATACCCGGTGA
>JAGNTI010000003.1:0-8691 GCA_017987615.1 Sediminibacterium sp.
AATGTTCTTGTGCTGTTTGAAATATAACGTCTAGGCCATTATTGACAGCATTTTTGCCTGCATCAGGATAATCTTTTGCTGTATAATGTAAAACATTGGCGCCGCCCACGGCGCCAGCATCTGAAATAACAAATCCGTTAAAGCCCCACTGCTTTTTTAATAGATTGTTTAATAAATAATCATTGGCAGTTGCAGGGCTTCCATTTACAGAATTGTAAGATGTCATGATAGATCTTGCGCCTGCTTTTTGCACCGCATCTTTAAAAGGAGGGTAGTGGATTTCAGATAAGTATCTTTCGTTCATGTCAATGGGGTAGCTATCTCTTCCGCCATCGCCTACATTGGCAACAAAATGTTTTGGCGTAGCAATGATATTTTCATCTTCTAAAGTTTTCATGTAAGCAACACCCATTTTACTACTCAAGAAAGGGTCTTCTCCATAGGTTTCTTCGGTGCGTCCCCATCTTACGTCAGTTGCAATATTAATAACCGGAGAAAGTATTTGTCTAATGCCTCTAATTTTTGATTCTTTAGCAATAGCTCCTGCTACAGCCTCCATGGTGCTTGTTTTAAAAGTAGCAGCTAGTCCAATGCTTTGTGGGAATATGGTAGAACCCTGTCTAACAAGGCCGTGTAACGCTTCGTCAAAAGGTAGCATGGGAATACCAAGTCTGGTGCTGTCCATAAAAAACCGCTGTATGGCGTTCACTTTTTTAGCAAGGCTTACAGCTGTTTCTGTTGCATTGTATTGCAGCATTTGTTGTGCGCCTTCTCCACCTGCAGATGCAGCACTTACTTGAAATCCAAACAGCCCATCTTTATACTTTGGAGCATCTCCTGGTTTGATGTCGCCAGGTATCATAAATAACTGCCAAAATTTTTCGGTAGGCGTCATTCTATCCAGCAAATCTTTGACTCTTTCGTTGATGGGTGCTCTACTATTTTTGTAGAGTGGAATGGTTTGCGCATCAACGGTTGAAGTAGCAATGATTTGTATAAAAATTACGTATACAAATCGAGTAAAAATTTTGCGCGTAGTTATCGTTATTGTGTTCATATTTATGCTTCGTAGTCGTTTAAAAAATTGATGAGTTTTTGTACTGCTTTTTTTCTGTGGCTAAATTTATTTTTTTCTGAAATATCCATGTTAGCAAAAGTTATATTACTGCCCTCTGGAATAAAAATGGGATCGTACCCAAATCCACTAGTGCCATCTTGTGCGGTCGTAATGTGTCCTTTGCAAATACCTTCAAATTGATATTCTTTTCCACCAATAATGAGCGAAACAACGGTTCTAAACCTTGCAGCTCTAGAAGGTTTGTTTGTTAGTTCTGCTAATAATTTATCAATATTGTCCTGCATGTTTCGTCCTTCTCCTGCATACCTCGCAGATTTTACACCAGGTGCACCGCCAAGTGCCTCCACTTCTAGTCCTGTATCTTCACTAAATACAGCTTCGTTAGTGAGCTTGTAAATGGTAGAAGATTTTTCTGTGGCATTGGCTTCTAAAGTATCATGTGGTTCTGGAATGTCAATATCAATGCCCACTTCTTGCAAAGTAAAAATTTCAAATTTTTGATGGCTAAGGTGTTTAATTTCCTCTACCTTGTTTTTATTATTGGTTGCAAAAATTATTTTCATCTACTACTGGATATTAAATGTCTTTTTAAGTGCATTCCAAAGTTTCCCTTTCTCTAACTTTGCTGCATCTGTTTTTACAAGCATTGATTGTAATGGTGCAGAAAATAAAAGGGTACAATTGTCATATTGTTGTACTTGATACTGCGGTACTTCAAAAGGAAGCGCAATGCTTGCCGCATTAATATCAAATAAAATAATAGTGTTAGGTTGTAGTTCTGTTTTTATTTGTGTGTAGTTAATAGTTTGATTGGCCGTATTAACAATGGCAACGTCGCCCATGTTAAGTTTACACGCGGCCAGAATGGCTGTTAAAAATTGTAACGATTCGTCTGCTACATGAACGGCTGAACTATCTTTTAATAAGATGGTTATCTTTTTTTGATTGTCACCTAAAAAACCAATTGGTTTTAATGGTTGCGCTTCCTCAATAGCAGGTGTAATAGACTCACTCTTTTTAGTTTCAGTGGCTAGAGGGCGTTTGCTGCTCTCTTTAGCGTCCACTAAAACGAGGTCATCTTTATATAAAGAGGCTATAACAAAGGGAGGAAGCAAATTATTTTCAGAATTCATAGCAGATTTACAATATTAACGATTGTTAGTTTTCATTTTTTTTGTTTCTTTGCACCAAATATAAAACTATGGCAGCAGCACTTGACGTAAAGATTGAAAAAGTTCAGCACAGTAGGTTAGCAAATACAACGCTCGAAAATATTCCTTTTGGTCGTGTTTTTACAGATCATATGTTCGAAGCTGACTATATAGATGGTGTTTGGACAAATGTGGTGATTAGGCCTTATCAGCCGCTGCAGTTTGATCCTTCATTGGCTGCACTTCATTATGGTCAATCCATTTTTGAAGGCGTTAAAGCATATAAGAGTGATGCTGGCGAGGTTCATATTTTTAGACCTCAAGATAATTTTAGAAGATTCAATATTTCTGCAGCGCGTATGTGTATGCCAGAAGTTCCAGAAGCGATATTTATGGAAGGGATGCGCCTTCTCATTGATATAGATAGAGACTGGGTTCCGGCAATGTCGGATCATTCTTTATACATTAGACCCTTTATGTTTGCGACCGATCCAGTTATTGGCGTAAAACCTTCTGATAATTACAAGTTCATGATTTTGTTAAGTCCTACCGGGCCTTACTATAGCACCCCTATGAAAATTTATGTAGAAGAAACATACACAAGAGCTGCTCCGGGTGGTGTTGGTTTTGCAAAAAATGCGGGTAATTATGCGGCAAGTATGCTTGCAACACAAAAAGCAAAAGAGGCTGGTTATGATCAAGTATTATGGACCGATGCTTTTGAACATAAGTACTTACAAGAAGTAGGTACCATGAATGTGTTTTTTGTTATAGGCAACAAAGTGGTTACCCCTGAGTTAACAGAAGGAACCATTTTAGAAGGTGTTACAAGAGACAGTGCTATAACGGTTTTAAAAGAAATGGGTATGGAAGTGCAGGAAGTAAAAATAACCATTGATGAACTGATTGCTTTCCAAAAACAAGGTATTTTACATGAAGTTTTTGGCACTGGAACGGCTGCTACAATTTCAAAAATTAAAGAACTGCGTTATAAAGATTATAGCATGCATTTCGATACTGATAAGGCAGGTGTTGCCAAAGAATTAAAAGACAGGCTCACTGCTATCAGGTATGCAACTGCTCCGGATACGCACCACTGGTTGTTTAAAGTTTAATAAACTGTTTCAGTAAATAGTTTTTTCCTGCTTTAATTACTGCAACATAAGAGCCCGCTTTTAAGTGCGGTACTTCTATGTTTGCTAATCCGTTTTTACTTGCGGCAAATGTTTTGTTTAGCAATAGTGTGCCATCTATGCTATGTATGGATATTTGGTATACAAGGGGCTCTCTAAATGAATAACGGATTCCTAATTGGTTGTGTACGGGGTTGGGTGTAACAATTCCTATAATAGGATCTTCTTGCCTTGGGGGTGGCGGTGGCCCAGTAATTTCAAAACGTTTCTCTCCAGCACTTGTGCTGTCTGTGCTTATCTCAAAAGTATAACTGCTATCCTGTATTATTTTTTGATACCTATTTAATAGTTTGTCGTGTAGGTAGGCTTCCATTTCATTTGCTATAACAAAACCGGTGCATACCAATTTGTATTTTCCGGTTTTGTTGGACTTTACACCTAATGGAATAAAAAGGTTGTTGTTAAAGGGTCTTGCGTCGATACAAAGGGCCATGCTGTCTCTCGAAATGGAATAAAGTGATATTTTATTTTCGTTTATTTTTTCTGCGTCCCATTTTTCAAACCGGCTACTGGCGCTGTCAATGCCTAAAATTTCGAGCCTATCCAATAAGCTATTTTCTTGCATAAGAGCTAGGCTTATATGTGCGTATTCATTTTTGTAGCGAATGGTATCGGGTGGTTCATTTTGATGAAACTTGGTTCGTTCTTCATAGAATAAATAACCAGCAGTCTCCGCTGTATTTTTAATAATAAAACCTTCTAGTTTTTGAATGACCCTTGGATGTCTAAATGCCTTAGCAGTATAATTGCCAGTGGCACCAAGGCCTGCATCCCAGTACCAGTAATACTTTCCAATGCTGCTGCTACTTGAGATTTTACTGATATCTATGTTAGCAGGGTATGGGTTGCCGGTTAAATAATAGCACGTTAATGGGTGAGCAGGAAAATCCATTTCTAAGGGTCCATGTTGGGGTATGCCTTCTGCCCAAACATTCACCCATGAATCCTGTTTTTTTGTTTCAATAAAAGGCGTTTCGTTAATTATACTCGAACTATTATTCGGGTACAACCAAATTTTAATGGCGCTGTTAGCTTCTAGGTAACTGCTGTCCATTTTTGTAAATGGTTGAAATACTAATTGTGTTATGTGATTGGAGCCGGTATCTAAATAGTAGCTAGAAGGGTAATTGTGTATGGCGCTGTCAAAACCAGTGCTGGATTGGTTATTGCCCGTTATGGCGATACTATTTTTAAGGCTTTGTAAACTAGATGTATTTGAAAAGGGTAGTGATAATAATTTTGTTTGTCCTTCTAGTAAATGATACATTTTATGTACGGTAACGGGTCCAATAATTTTTGTGTTATTGCCGGAAGGGTTAATTTGCGCAGTTGCTTGCATGGTTATATGCTTTGTTTGTAAGCTGCCATTAAATAGTGTGACGCTCTTTTCTATAATCAGTGAATCTAAAAATTGTACTTTATTTTTTGTGTCTATTTGTAGAGTATGGATACGGTTATTTTTAAAAACATTTGGACGAATAGTTACACTGTCTTTTTCTATGTTGATAGTTCCACGTGATGCATCAATGGTGCCAGCGCCAAGCACTGCAGTAGGCCAGTGCAATGCACCGTTTATGACAATGCTTGCAAACGAGTCCAGCATCATTGTTTTGGCTGTATTGGACTGGTTTGGAAATGCGTCACTAATTACTATTTGACTGCCTTGTTGCACCAAAACATGGGTGCTACTATCTGGTACGGTGCCGCCACACCAATTACTACCTATTTGCCATAGCGCATTTTGCGCCCCCATCCATAAACCATTATTTTTTACTTGAACACTAATAAAATTACTGGTATCGGTGCATGAAAAACGGGTGGCTATTCTTTTAAATAAGGTACTACGTTGCAAAGTGCCCGATTGATAATTGTATGCATTGTTAATGGCTGTAATCATTTTAAATTGTACAGCAGTATCTTCTTTGTAAAGCCAATGATAGCTTGTGTTTGCTGGATTGCTGCCGGTAAAAAGTGTGGGCGCAAAACCTTTGCAAATGATTTGATCTCCGGTAATGGTATTGTCTACAATTGTGCTATCTAATTGAAATATTATTTTTTTAAAACTGCTATTGATGCCGTCCGATATTTCGATAATAGCACTATCCATTCCTGCATATACATTGGAAGGTATAAATGTTAGAACGCTTGGATAAGAACTATCGCTTACCGTTTTCTTCGAAAACGGTAAGCCTAAAATTTCTCCCTGCGTAGGAGGGGTACTTAACTTCCAAATGATCGTTTCGCTACTATCTGTTTGCATCACACCTAATGCTCCAGGCGTTATGTCTACATGGCGTTTGCAGCTATGTAAGTGTAATGTACTTGTGTCTATAAAAGCAGGTGCTACTGCGTCAATTTTTACTTGTAAAAAACGGGTATTGCTCGTTATTATTCCGTTGCAATCATTAAAGGCGGCGTCTCTAATGGCGCTTGTGTCGCTATTTATTTTTGGGTAGATAGTTAAGCCATTTTTTGCGAGATCGCCACTTGTAATGATGTATGTAAAATGCCATTCGTTGCTGCCCGAACCTTTGGTGTATACAAGGTTTTTTGCACTATCCGAAATGGTAGCTACTAGGTAAGGCGTAAAAGAACTGATGTTTAAATAACAAGGTTCCGAAAAAATAATTTTAGCCGTAAGTGTATCGCCGGTGGTGTATGTTTTTGCGTTGGGTGGTATGACCTCAAACACAGTAGGGTCGGTGTTATCAGGCAAGGTAAGTGCTTTGCAAATTAATTGTTGCAGCGCCATGCCATCATCGTTTCCGATGTCATCTTTGTCTTGCCATTTTAAAATAAGTTGTTCGCCAGGTTTCCAATTTAAATTAAATAGCGTGTCTTTTTTTTGTTGCTGATTAATGTTTAAAAGTCCATTAAGGGCTGACGTTCCTGTACTTGTTTGAACCGAATAAAAACTGAGCGCTGCAACTTTTTTTGTAACCGTATCTAAAACATTATTTGTTGGACTTGTTGCATAAGAAAAGGTCCATTCGTTTACTTTACCACTGCCGCCTTTGCGCCACTGTGCAGCTACTATTTCTATTTCAAATTGATCTATAATCGTGTTTGATGTATTGGTAAAAACAATGCCAAAAACATAGGAGCCCGCGCTGCTCGCAAGGCTTCCAAGCCCTCTGGTAGCAGCGTTTGTAGCCCCATTTGCAGCTCCGTAACTAAAAATGCCGCTAGTGGCATTGGAACCAGAACTGGTGGTAAAATTGAGTACTGCATTACTACCACTTGATTGCGCAATAAATAAACCAGTTAGTCCCGCATGAATGCTTCCCAAATAATAGGGGCCCTTGCCAGATATGCCGCTAACATAACTGCTAGCCGCTGGTAAATTGGAAAAGTTTTGGGTGTAAACAAAGTTTACGGCCGGGTAGGGGTAGGTATTTTGTGTGGTGGAAATTTGCGCAAAAACAACATTTGAGGCGCTAATTAGTAAAAAAGCAATCATAAATGCCAGCGCAAAAGACCTATTCTGGCAAAACAAGCGAAAAATGAAAATATGCATAAAAAGGGGTCTTATTATTGGCTAAACAATCTAAATCAATCAGATAGCTTTCTTTTATTTGACCTCTAAATCAAGTATTTACTCCTTTTATACCCTTGTATTTGCCCTGAAAATCAATATTTTACGTCTAGTTTAAGAAAACTTTTTAAAACTTTTTGATTTTTCAGTTCCAGCCATTACCTTTGCCGTCCGAAATTTTAAACGGTTTAGAATGCCTACAATACAGCAATTAGTTAGAAAAGGTCGTGAAATTATCAAGGCTAAAAGTAAGTCTAGGGCTTTAGATGCGTGTCCGCAACGTCGTGGTGTATGTACCAGGGTGTATACGACAACGCCTAAAAAGCCAAACTCTGCCCTACGTAAAGTAGCGAAAGTGCGTTTGACAAACAAGATTGAGGTTATTGCCTACATCCCAGGTGAAGGTCATAACTTACAAGAACACTCTATCGTATTAATCCGTGGTGGTCGTGTTAAAGACTTACCAGGTGTACGTTATCACATTGTTCGTGGTAGCCTCGATACTGCAGGTGTTAAAGACCGTAAGCAGTCTCGTTCTAAGTACGGTACTAAAAAAGAAAAGGCTAAAAAATAGTCTCTAAAAAAATTATTACAAAAAAGCTAATAAGTAGATCACATGCGTAAAGCACAAGCCAAAAAATTACCCCTAGCTCCTGATGGACGTTTCAATGATAAATTGGTTACTCGTTTCATTAATAACTTAATGTGGCAGGGTAAAAAAAGTACTGCAATCAACATTTTCTATGATGCAGTAGACAAGGTTACTAAAATGACCGGTGAAGATGGTTATGAAGTATGGAAAAGAGCCGTTGCTAACGTAACGCCTGCTGTTGAAGTACGTAGCCGTCGTATTGGTGGTGCTACTTTCCAAATTCCTTCAGAAGTACGTGCAGATCGTAAAATTTCATTGAGTATGAAATGGTTAATCCGTTTCAGCCGTGAAAGAAATGGTCGTACCATGGCTGACAAATTAGCGAACGAAATGTTAGCTGCTAGTAAGGGTGAAGGTGCTGCTTTCAAAAAGAAAGAAGATACACACCGTATGGCTGAGGCGAACAAAGCGTTCTCTCACTTTAAAATTTAATTTCAATCTAACTGCTTATATAAGCCCCAAACTTAGGTTTGGGGCTTTTTTTGTGCATAATTAATTAATAAATTACACTGGAAACCTTTTTCCAATTGGTATAATTATTACCTTTGCCGCCTCGAAAATTGAGGAACTGTTTCCTCAAGCAAAACTTAAAAAACAAGCACTATTATGGCTGACTTGAAATTTCAAAGAAACTTTGGTATCGCCGCACACATTGATGCTGGTAAAACCACTACAACAGAGCGTATCTTGCGCTACACAGGTATGATTCATAAAATTGGTGAAGTGCACGATGGTGCTGCTACTACCGATTGGATGGAGCAAGAAAAAGAAAGAGGTATTACCATTACTTCTGCTGCGGTTAGCTGCCAATGGAATTTTCCTACTGTAAAAGGTAAGGCGGATGCTAATACAAAAAGTTATTACTTCAATATCATCGATACTCCGGGTCACGTGGATTTTACCGTAGAGGTAGAGCGTTCTATGCGTGTATTAGATGGTTTGATTGCACTTTTCTCTGCAGTTGATGGGGTAGAACCACAATCAGAAACAGTATGGCGTCAAGCAAACCGTTATAAAGTTCCACGTATTGGTTTCGTTAACAAAATGGACCGTGCTGGTGCAGACTTTTTAATGGTAGTAAA
>JAGNTI010000003.1:8791-27161 GCA_017987615.1 Sediminibacterium sp.
GATCCTTTCGTAGGACGTTTAGCGTTCTTCAGATGTTATTCTGGTCACTTAGATGCGGGCTCTTATGTACTCAACGTACGTAGTGGTAAAAAAGAGCGTATCTCTCGTATCATGAAAATGTTTGCGAACAAACAAAACCCTGTAGACTTTATTGAAGCAGGTGATATCGCAGCTGCGGTAGGTTTTAAAGAAATCAAAACAGGTGATACTTTATGTGATGAGAACCATCCAATCACCCTAGAAAATATGTTTATTCCTGAGCCCGTTATCGCGGTAGCTGTTGAGCCTAAAACGCAAGCAGACGTTGATAAAATGGGTATGGCCATTGCTAAATTAGTGGAAGAAGATCCAACACTTCGTGTAAACACAGACGAAGATACAGGTCAAACCATCTTAAGAGGTATGGGTGAATTGCACTTAGAAATTATCATTGACCGTATGCGTCGTGAATTCAAAGTGGAAGTTAACCAAGGTGCGCCACAGGTTGCTTACAAAGAATCATTTGGAATCACTGTTGAACACCGTGAAGTGCTTAAGAAGCAATCAGGTGGTCGTGGTAAATTTGCTGATATTCAATTTGCTTTTGGTCCTGCTGATGAAGAGTGGCTAAAAGAAAACGAAGGCAAGCATTTCCAATTCGTAAACGATTTATTTGGTGGATCAATCCCTAAAGAATTTGTTCCAGCGATCCAAAAAGGTTTTGAAACTTCAATGGCTACAGGTGTTCTAGCAGGTTACCCTGTTAACAACATGAAAGTGCGTGTATTTGATGGTTCTTACCACGATGTGGATTCTGATGCAATGTCTTTCGAATTGTGTGCTAAAGCTGCCTTCCGTGAAGCGGGTCGTAAAGCAAAACCAACTTTACTTGAGCCAATCATGAAAGTAGAGGTATTAACCCCAGATCAGTACATGGGAGACGTTACCGGTGACTTAAACCGTCGTCGTGGTATGCTAGAAGGTATGGATAGTCGTGCTAACTTACAGGTTATCAAGGCAAAAGTTCCACTTAGTGAAATGTTTGGTTATGTAACCCAACTTCGTTCATTGTCTTCTGGTCGTGCTACTTCAACCATGGAATTCTCTCATTACAACCCAGCACCAAACAACGTTGCTGAAGAGGTAATGGCGAAAAACAAGGGTAAAGTTAAAATCGAAGATTAAGGTAAATATCTTATTGATTTATAAGTGTTTTAAACCCCAAGCCCTGCTCCAAACCGGAGTGGGGCTTGTTTTTTTAAGTATTTTGAAAAAAAACAGCTTTTTTCTTAAAAATTATTGTTTTTTTCTTGACCATCTGATTACAGTCCCTTACCTTTGCAACCCCAATAAGAAAATTGGGTTTCGACTATGTCTCAACGAATCAGAATCAAATTACAATCTTACGATCACAATCTAGTAGATAAATCTGCAGAAAAAATCGTAAAAACTGTACGCAGCACAGGTGCCGTAGTAACAGGTCCTATTCCTTTGCCAACACACAAAAGAATCTTTACTGTTCTTCGTTCACCACACGTAAACAAGAAAAGCCGTGAGCAATTCCAACTTGCAACGCATAAGCGTTTGTTGGATATTTACACGTCTTCTTCAAAAACAGTAGATGCGCTAAGTAAATTAGACTTGCCTTCTGGTGTTGAAGTAGAGATTAAAGCCTGATAAGCTGTCTTAGCTGCTTAACGCCTAAGACAAACCATCAACAAGAGTTCTTATAAATTCGTCAACTGTCAACAACAACTCGTTTTTAATAACTGGTTATTGGAAAACAGCTCTGATAAAAAATAAAAAGGTTTGCACGCACAATGCGCGTAAATCATACATATAAACAGGCCCTTCGAGGTTTGTTTACTACCGGTACTTCCGCTTCAATTGTTTTAACAACAAATTGAAAACAAAGGAAAAGGTCGGTGGCAAACAAGGATTGAATCCCGCTTTCATCGGCAGGATGTCCTCTATAACCTTTGCGGGGCATAAACCGCAACACGATGAAAGGTATTATTGGTAAAAAAATCGGGATGACCAGCATCTTCCAAGAAGATGGCAAGCAAACTGCTTGTACCATCATTGAAGCTGGTCCTTGTACCGTAACTCAAGTGAAAACCCAGGAGACTGATGGTTACACTGCACTTCAATTAGCATTTGGCGACAAAAAAGACAAGCACGCAACTAAAGCCGAGCTTAATCACTACGCAAAAGCCCAAACTTCAGCTAAGAAATTCGTAAAAGAATTCCGTAATTATTCTATAGAAAAGCAACTTGGCGAGACCGTTACTTTAGATATTTTTTCTGAAGGTGACGAGATCGAAATTGTTGGTACCACTAAGGGTAAAGGTTTCCAAGGTGTTGTAAAGCGCCATGGATTTTCTGGTGTTGGTGAAGCATCACACGGTCAGCACGATCGTCAACGCGCACCAGGATCTATCGGTGGTTCTTCTTATCCATCACGCGTATTTAAGGGCATGAGAATGGCCGGCCGTATGGGTGGAGACCGTGTTAAAATGAAAGGTCTTAAAGTGGTTAAAATTTTCCCTGAAAAGAATTATATCCTAGTTACTGGTTCAGTACCTGGTCACAATGGTTCTATCGTTTTAATCCAGAAGTAATAACACCTAATTCAAAATTACCATGCAAGTAGATGTATTAAATATAAAAGGACAGAAAACCGGCAGAACGGTAGAATTACCAGCTGAGATTTTCGGTATCGAGCCAAATGATCACGTGATCTACCTGGCTGTAAAGCAATATTTGGCTGCGGGCCGTACTGGTACGCACAAAGTAAAAACACGTGCTGAAGTACAAGGTGCTAGCCGTAAGTTACACAAGCAAAAAGGAACGGGTGGTGCTCGTAAGGGTAATATCCGTAACCCATTATACAAGGGTGGTGGTACCATTTTTGGTCCAAAACCACACTCTTACGATTTCAAATTAAATCGTAAAGTAAAAGACCTTGCTAAACTTTCTGCTTTAAGTTACAAAGCAAAAGAAAATGCAATCGTTGTTGTTGAAGACATCACAATGGATGTTCCTAAAACAAAAACTTTAGTAGAGGTAATGAAAAACCTAAGCCTTTCTAATAAGAAGTCTTTGTTTGTTTTACCAGAATACAATGATAATTTATACTTGAGCACACGTAACGTACCTAATGTTGCTAGCAGTTTATTAGCTGACATCAACACTTACGAAATCATGAACGCTGACGTATTAGTAATCACAGAAGCAACTGCAAAAATCTTCACAGAAGAGGAAGCAGCAGCATAATAATTTTAGAATCGTTTCAACACAAATAAAATGAAACCGACCGACGTATTAATAAAGCCTATTTTAACTGAAAAAGCAAACGCTCAACAAGAAACTTTGAGAAAGTATGCTTTTAAAGTAGATCGTAAGGCTAACAAATTAGAAATTAAAAAAGCAGTAGAAACTTTCTACGGTGTTACTGTTGTAGATGTAAACACTGCTGTTGCTCCAGGTAAAAATAAAGCACGCTATACAAAAGCTGGTTTTATTCAAGGTATGAAGTCTGCTTATAAAAAAGCATTCGTTACTGTTGCCGAAGGCGAAACAATTGACTTATACGCAAATATTTAATTTATAGTACGCAGAGCTGAGAATTCTGCATTTAAACAAATAGAAAATGCCACTTAAAAAGTACAAACCAATTACTGCCGGAACACGCTGGAGAATTGGAAATGCTTATGCTGAAATTACTACCAACAAACCTGAAAAGAGTTTGTTAGAACCACAGAAGAAAACGGCTGGCCGTAACTTCCAAGGTCGTCGTGTAATGCGTTACATGGGGGGTGGAAGCAAGCACCATTACCGTCTCGTTGATTTCAAAAGAGACAAACGTGATATTGCAGCTACTGTAGTATCTATCGAGTACGATCCAAACCGTACAGCGTTTATTGCTTTGTTGCAATACGCAGACGGAGAAAAGCGTTATATCATCGCTCCACAAGGTTTACAAGTGGGTGCAACTGTAATTGCTGGTGACGCTGTTGCTCCAGAATTAGGTAACGCACTTCCTTTAAAGAGCATGCCATTAGGTACCACTATACACAACATCGAATTACAACCTGGTCAGGGCGGTAAGATGGTGCGCAGTGCTGGTGGATCTGCACAGCTTGCGAACAAAGAAGAAAAATACGGTGTATTAAAAATGCCTTCTGGCGAACTTCGTAAAGTTCTTATCAATTGTTATGCAACTGTAGGTGTAGTTTCTAATAGTGATCATAACCTCGAAACTGCTGGTAAAGCTGGTAAGAATCGTTGGAAAGGTATTCGCCCTCGCGTTCGTGGTGTAGCCATGAACCCAGTAGATCACCCGATGGGTGGTGGTGAAGGTAGAGCTTCAGGTGGTCACCCACGTAGCAGAACTGGTAAGTATGCAAAAGGTGAAAAAACAAGAACAAAAGGAAAAGGAAGTGACAAATTAATTATCCAACGCAGAGACGGTAAAAAGCTCGCTAAATAATTAACAAGCATTTTCAAATCATAATATTTATCATAACTCAATTAACTCATAATTATGGGTCGTTCGATTAAAAAAGGTCCTTACGTTGATGCCAACGTTGAATCCAAGGTTTTAGCAATCAATGATGGTTCAGCAAAGAAAGGCGTAATCAAAACTTGGAGTCGTAGAAGTACCATTACTCCAGATTTTGTTGGCCATACTTTTGCAGTACACAACGGAAATAAATTTATCCCTGTGTATGTAACAGAATTCATGGTAGGTCACAAATTGGGTGAATTTTCACCTACTCGTAACTTCAGAGGACACGCAGGAACTAAAAAATAAACAGTAAGAAGTGAACGTTAAGTTTACTTCAAACGTCAAACTAAAAAAGAAATGGAAGCAGTAGCTAAACTGAACAATTATCCAACAGGGCCGCGCAAAATGCGTTTGCTTGCTGATGTGATCCGTGGAATGGAAGTAGAAAAAGCTTTGGCGATTCTAGAATTCCACCCACAGCACAATGCAGTACCTTTGGCTAAATTGCTAAAAAGTGCCATCAACAACTGGGAACAAAAAAACAATGGCGCAAGTGCTGCAGATAGCAGCTTGATTGTAAAAACTGTATTTGTAGACGGTGGCCGTGTTTTAAAACGCATGCGTCCAGCTCCACAAGGCCGCGGTTACAGAGTTCGTAAGCGCAGCAATCATGTAACATTAATCGTAGATTCTAAAAACTAATTGTAAAACCACTATATGGGTCAGAAAGCAAATCCAATTGGTAACAGGTTAGGTATCATCCGCGGATGGGACAGCAACTGGTATGGTTCTAAAAAAGACTATGCTAATAAGTTGATTGAGGATCATAAGATCCGTACTTACCTAAATGCCCGTATCAACAAGGGCGGTATCGCTAAAATCGTAATTGAGCGTACCCTTGGTAAGTTAATTGTAACGATTCATACCTCTAAGCCTGGTATCATCATCGGTAAAGGCGGTGGAGAAGTAGATCGTATCAAAGAAGAGTTGAAAAACCTAACGAAAAAAGATGATGTGCAAATCAACATCCTAGAGATTCGTCGTCCAGAATTAGACGCACAAATCGTTGGAGAAACAATTGCTCGTCAAATCGAAAATCGTATCAACTTTAAGCGTGCTACTAAAATGTCTATTGCCTCTACTTTACGTATGGGAGCAGAAGGTATTAAAGTAAAATTAGGTGGCCGTTTAGGCGGTGCTGAAATCGCACGTTCTGAAGAATTTAAACAAGGTCGTGTACCTCTACATACTTTCCGTATGGATATCGATTATGCAAACGTATTTGCACAAACCGTTTACGGTAAAATCGGTATCAAAGTATGGATCTGTAAAGGTGAAGTACTTGGTAAGCGTGAATTAAATCCAAACTTCGTTGGTGGCAAAAATGACATGAGCGAAAGAAGAGGTGGAGAAGAGCGCAGACCGGGTGGCGATAGAAGAGATGATCGCAGACCAGGTGGCGGTAGAGACAACCGTGGTGGTGGTCCTCGTCCAGAACGCAGAGGATAATACCTTCTGTACAACAAAGAATTGACAATTTTTGAATTTTCAAATTGAAATAAATGTTACAGCCTAAAAGAAGTAAACACAGGAAGCAGCAAAAAGGCCGCATACGCGAAGTGGCTAAGCGTGGCACTTCCATTTCATTCGGTTCATTCGCTTTAAAAGCATTAGAGCCAATCTGGTTAACAAACCGTCAGATTGAATCTGCTCGTCAAGCAATGACACGTGCTATGAAAAGAGAAGGTAACGTGTGGATCCGCGTATTTCCTGATAAAATTATTACACATAAGCCTGCAGAGGTGAGAATGGGTAAAGGTAAAGGTAACCCTGAGTATTGGGCTGCTGTAGTTGAACCAGGACGCATCATTTTTGAGTGCGACGGTGTTACAGCGCAAGTAGCACAGGAGGCAATGGGCTTAGCGGCTCAAAAGCTACCTATCAAAACCAAATTCATTACTAGAAGGGATTTGCAAGCTTAATTTAAAATACAATTTGCAATGGCAAACAAGACATCATACGATTTTAACAAAAGCCTAAAGGACATGAATGTTCAAGACCTTCAGGCTAAAATTCAAGAAGATCAATTAAGATTGAAAAAGCTTGAATTCGCTCACGCTATTTCTCCACTCGAAAACCCGATGAATATTCGTGCGCTTCGTAGAGACATCGCACGAATTAAAACGGAATTGAAGAAAAAAGAAATGGGTATCTAATAAGATATCTAAACCATAAATAAATAACAATGGCTGAAGTAAGAAATTTACGTAAAACGAGAACTGGGCTAGTAACTAGCGATAAAATGGATAAGACCATTACAGTTGCTGTAGAAAGAAAAGTAAAACACCCTATCTACGGTAAGTTCGTAAAGAAAACAACAAAGTTCCACGCACACGACGAAAAGGGAGAGTGCGGTATTGGAGACGTAGTAAAAATAATGGAAACGCGTCCACTTAGTAAAACTAAGCGTTGGAGACTCGTAGAAATTATCCAAAAAGCAAAATAGGCCCTCGGGCTTCATGCTGCAAACCGTCCATGAGTAATTATACGGGTGTAGCCTCTGAAAAATAAACATTCTTCTGTCGCTAAAAAAGTGATAGATCTAACAGCTAAAAGCTAAAAAAATGATTCAGCAAGAAAGTAGATTGAATGTAGCTGATAACAGTGGTGCAAAAGAAGTCCTTTGTATTAAGGTTCTTGGTAACAGTGGTCAAGATTATGCCAAAATTGGTGATAAGATTGTTGTAACTGTTAAAAGTGCAATCCCTGCAGGCGGTGTTAAAAAAGGTACGGTTTCTAAAGCAGTTATCGTGCGTACTAAAAATAAATTACGTCGTAAAGATGGTTCTTATATCCGTTTCGATGACAACGCTGTAGTGTTGTTAAACAATTCAGACGAACCACGCGGTACACGTATTTTTGGACCAGTAGCTCGTGAACTTCGTGACGCAGGTTACATGAAGATTATTTCATTAGCTCCAGAAGTATTATAATAATAAGTCATTAATAGACGTTTAAGTTAAAAACAATGAGTACAAGATTCAAACCTAAATTCAACATCAAAAAAGGAGATACCGTTGTGGTAATCACCGGTGATGACAAGGACTTGAAAAAGCCTCGTAAGGTATTAGAAGTGATTGTAGATAAAGGCCGTGTAGTAGTAGAAGGCGTTAATATCGTTACAAAACATACGAAACCTTCTGCACAAAATACAAAAGGTGGTATCGTTAAAGTAGAAGCACCTATCAACATTAGTAACATTATGTTGTGGGACGCTAAAACGAGTCAGCCAACCAAAGCTACGCGTACACGCGAGAGTGGTAAATTAGTTCGTGTATCAAAAAAATCAGGGGAGGTAATTAAATAATGAGCACAGTAAAATATACTCCAAGATTAGCAGACAAGTACACTAAAGAAGTGATCCCTGCTTTAATGAAAAAGTTCGCTTACAAAACTGTAATGCAAGCTCCTAAGTTAGAAAAAATTTGTATCAACCGTGGCGTTAATGGCGCGGTAAACGATAAGAAATTAATTGATATCGCTGTAGATGAACTAAACATGATCACTGGTCAGAAAGCAGTTCCTACGATGTCTAAAAAAGATATCTCAAACTTCAAATTACGTAAGGGTATGCCAATTGGTGCTCGCGTAACTTTAAGAGGCGAGAAGATGTACGAATTTTTAGATCGTTTGGTATCTGTAGCACTTCCACGTGTACGTGATTTCAAAGGTATTAGCGATAAAGCTTTTGATGGTCGTGGTAACTACACATTAGGTGTTACTGAGCAAATCATTTTCCCTGAAATCGATATTGATAAAATCACTAAGATTACAGGTATGGATATCACTTTTGTAACATCTGCGCAAAGCAACGAAGAAGCGTACGAGTTATTAAAAGAATTAGGTATGCCATTTAAAGGAACCAAAAAAGAAATTAATTAAATTAAAGAAACTGGTAGCAGCCGGCTTTGTAATAACACAATCACCGGAACCTACTCAAACCCAAATAAATAAAACATGGCAAAAGAATCAGTAAAAGCCAGACAAAGAAAACGCGAGAAGATGGTAGCGAAGTTTGCAGAAAAGCGTGCCGCTTTAAAAGAGGCAGGTGATTATGCAGGTCTAGACCTTCTTCCAAAAAATGCGTCTCCTGTTCGCTTAAAAAACCGTTGTCAATTAACCGGTCGTCCTAAAGGTTACATGAGATACTTTGGTCTCTCAAGGATAATGTTCCGCGATATGGCACTTAATGGAATGATTCCTGGTGTAAAAAAAGCGAGCTGGTAGTACCACTACGTTTTAGTAAACAAATTTTGAACTGATTTAATTTTTATAAAAATGGTAACTGATCCAATAGCAGATTTCTTAACGAGAATTCGTAACGCGCAAATGGCCGGTCACAGAATGGTAGAAATTCCTGCCTCTAATTTAAAAAAGCGTATGACTGAGATTTTATACAATCAAGGTTATATCCTTAAGTATAAATTCGAAGAAGATACTAAGCAAGGTCTTATCAAGATCGCGTTAAAGTATGATGAAAATACAAAGCAACCAGCTATCCGTACACTCGAAAGAATTAGCCGTCCAGGTTTACGCCAGTACGCTAAGCCTGCCGAAATCAAGCGTGTAATCAACGGTTTAGGTATTGCTATCTTAAGTACTTCTAAAGGGGTATTAACAGATAAGCAAGCTAAAGCTGCAAACGTAGGTGGCGAAGTACTTTGTTACATCCACTAAAATAAATACCGGCACTGACAATTATGCTTTTTAGTCGGAGCAGAACACGGTACCGGATTCAATTAACAAATTAAACAACATCGACTATGTCTCGTATTGGTAAAGCCCCTGTTACAATTCCTGCTGGAGTTACAGTAACGGTAAGCAAAGAAAACGTAGTGACTGTAAAAGGTCCTAAAGGCGAATTAAAAGAAACAGTAGATAGAGATATCATTGTTACTGTTACTGAAACTGAAGTTTTAGTTTCTCGCCCTACAGAACAAATCCGTCACAGAGCAATGCACGGTTTATACCGTTCACTCATCAGCAACCTTGTAAAAGGTGTAACTGATGGTTATAAAAAAGAATTAGAATTAGTGGGTGTGGGTTTTAAAGCTGCCAATACTGGTAACCTTTTAGACTTAGCACTTGGTTATTCTCACAATATTATTTTTGAAATTCCTAGCGAATTAAAAGTAGCTACCACTACAGAAAAAGGTCAAAACCCTAAAATTTTCTTAGAAGGTATCGACAAACAATTAATTGGTCAGGTTGCTGCAAAATTAAGAAGCCTACGTAAACCAGAGCCGTACAAAGGTAAAGGTGTTAAATACGCTGGTGAAATTCTTAGAAGAAAAGCTGGTAAAGCTGCTGGTAAATAAGCTAAGATTTATAATAAATAAAATAATCAACGATCTCCGGCCGAATCGGAGGTTTCAAACAGAAATACAATGGGTAAATTAATTCAAAGGCAAAAAATCAGATACCGCATCCGCAAAAAGGTGCAAGGTACTGCTGTGAAGCCTCGCTTGTCTGTATTCAGAAGCAATGCCGAAATCTATGCACAATTAATAGATGACGACAACAGTGTAACACTTGCATCTGCGTCTTCAAGAGATAAAGATATTGCTGCTCAAAAAATCACTAAGATTGAAAAATCTAAGTTGGTGGGCGCAGCAGTTGCTCGTAAAGCTATCGAACTAGGCTTAACTGCCGTGGTTTTTGATAGAGGTGGTAATTTGTATCATGGCCGTGTTAAGTCTGTGGCAGATGGTGCAAGAGAAGCCGGTCTTCAATTCTAATTAGCTAACAACAATTAATCGTTAGATAAATGTCTAAAGTAAACGTAAATAAGGTAAAAGCCGCTGGCGATGTGGAACTTAAAGAAAAAGTAGTTGCCATTAATCGCGTGGTTAAAACCACTAAAGGTGGACGTACATTCAGCTTCTCAGCGCTTGTCGTAGTAGGTAATGAAAATGGTGTTGTAGGACAAGGTTTGGGTAAGGCTAAAGAGGTACAAGAAGCAATCGCAAAAGGTATCGATGACGCAAAGAAAAACCTTTTGAAAGTCCCTGTTATGCACGGAACTATTCCGCACGAACAATGGGCTAAGCAAGGTGCTGCTAAAGTGTTGATTAAGCCAGCTGCACATGGAGCGGGTGTAATCGCAGGAGGTAGCATGCGTGCAGTACTTGAAAGCGCTGGTATCACTGACGTATTAGCAAAAAGTTTAGGATCTGCTAACCCACACAACGTGGTTAAAGCAACTTTAAAAGCTTTAAGCCTTTTAAGAGAGCCTGTACAAGTAGCAAAAACACGTAGTGTTAAACTAAGCAAAGTTTTTAACGGATAAAACCTCTGGTTATGAAAAAAATTAAAATAACTCAGATCAAGAGTGGTATCGATAGATCTGAGCGCCAAAAACAAACTTTAATTGCATTAGGTCTAAGAAAACTAAATGCATCAAAAGAAGTGGAAGCAACTCCTCAAATTTTAGGAATGGTAAACAAAGTGAGCCATTTAGTAAAAGTAGAAGAGATCGCTTAATACTTTTTAAAGCATGTATACGTTATTATAAAAATGAGTCAATTTTTCAATTGATTCATTTTTATTTAATTTGATACTCATATTTTTTATTATTTAACAATTGCGAGGGGTGATACCCCGTAAGTTCAAAATCAAACAACATGAAACTACACAATTTAAAGCCAGCAGAAGGATCTACGCACAAAGCAATCCGTATTGGTCGTGGTGAAGCATCTGGTAAAGGTGGTACTTCTACAAAAGGTAACAAAGGTGGTCAAAGCCGTGCTGGTTACAAAAGCAAAATGGGTCACGAAGGTGGTCAGATGCCAATTCAACGTCGTGTTCCTAAGCGTGGATTTAAAAACAACAATCGTATTGAATTTAAAGTGTTTAACCTTGGTCAAATCGACCAATTGGTTGAAAAATATGCTTTCACTGAATTTAGCTTAGAAAACTTATACATCAACGGTTTAATTAGCCGTACGGATCGTGTAAAAGTATTAGCAAATGGCGAATTAAAGGCTAAACTTACATTTAAGGTAAATGCTGCAAGTGACAAGGCAAAAGCTGCTGTTGAAGCTGCTGGCGGAACCCTTGAAATTGTAAAGTAATTTCCCGTAAATTGCCTTGGCTTTGCCATGGTAAATACTATTAACGCTACAATTGCATTTAAGTGAAAAAACTAATTCAAACATTAAAACATATCTGGGCAATCGATGAGCTACGTAACAAAATTGTTGTTACGCTTGCCCTAGTACTAACGTATCGTTTAGGTACGCAGATTACCCTTCCTGGTATCGATCCAAATAAAATAGAAGCGGCTTCTGCTGCTGCACAAGGCAATGGCTTACTTGGCATATTTGATATGTTTGCAGGTGGTGCATTTTCTCAAGCATCTATTTTAGCACTTGGTATCATGCCTTACATTTCTGCTTCAATTTTTATGCAATTAATGACCATCTTGGTTCCTCAGTTGCAAAAAATTCAGAAAGAAGGAGATAGTGGACGTAAAAAAATTAACCAATGGACACGCTACCTAACAGTGATTGTTACAGCGTTCCAAGCAGGTGCTTACGTTGCTTACTTAAACAGCCCAGGTTATGCGCCAGCAATCATTGCAGCGTATGCGCCATACTTCTGGTTTTCTACCGTTATCACATTAACAGCAGGTACTTTGTTTGTAATGTGGCTTGGTGAAAAAATTCAGGACAAAGGTTTAGGTAATGGTACTTCTATCATTATCATGGTGGGTATCTTAGCTCGTTTACCACAATCTATTATTCAGGAGTTTAGCGCAAAAGGCCAAAAAGGCGGCGGTGGACTTTTAATATTTTTAATTGAGGTTGCTATTTTAGTTACCATTATTATGGGTCTTATTGTACTTGTACAAGGGGTTCGTAAAATTGCAGTAAACTATGCAAAGCAAATTGTTGGCAGCCGTCAATTTGGTGGTGCGCGTCAATTCTTACCTGTTAAAGTAAACAGTGCTGGTGTAATGCCAATCATATTTGCGCAAGCAATTATGTTTTTGCCTACACTTGTTTCTTTTACCAATTTAGATTCGGCACAAGGGATTGTAAAAGTATTCAACGACCATAGTAGCTGGCCTTACATGGCAATCTACTCTATCATGGTAATTGGATTCACTTTCCTTTACACTGCACTTATCTTTAATCCAAAACAAATCTCTGAAGATTTAAAACGCAATAATGGATTTGTACCAGGTGTTAAGCCAGGTCAACCTACTGCTGATTATATTGGAGCGATCATGGACAAAATCACTTTACCTGGTGCTATCTTTTTAGCCCTAGTAGGTATTATGCCAGGCTTTGCGCAACGCTTAGGTGTTACACAAGGTTTTAGCTCTTTCTTTGGAGGCACTTCATTATTAATTATGGTAGGCGTTGTACTTGATACACTTCAACAAATTGAAACCTATTTATTAATGCGTCAATACGATGGATTAATGGAAGGCGGACGTGTACAAGGCAGACAAGTTGATACTGCAAGCGGCATGTAATATTATTTTAAAAAAATGATAATAAAACCTGTCAGTGCTTGTGGCCTGACAGGTTTTCTTTTTTAACAATGACACGAAGAAATATTGGTATGATTTATAAGACAGAAGCGGAAGTTGCACTCATGAAAGAGGCAGCTTTACTCGTAAGTAAAGCACTTGCTCAAGTGGCTGGTTTTATTAAGCCAGGTGTAACTACTTTGCAAATTGACAAGTTGTGCGAAACGGTTGTAAAAGACCACGGTGCTGTCCCTTCTTTTTTTAATTACAGAGGGTATCCATTTAATATTTGCGCTTCTGTTAATGATGTGGTAGTACATGGTTTTCCAAATGAAACACCTATTAAAAATGGAGACATTGTTTCTATCGATTTAGGGGTTATTTTAAATGGTTGGCATGGCGATCATGCGTATAGTTTTATTGTGGGTGAAGTAGCGCCAGAAATTTTAAACTTAGTAAAAGTTACCAAAGAGTCTTTGTACAAAGGCATCGAAAAAGCAACGGTTAATAACCGTATTGGTGATATTTCATATGCCATTCAAGAACATACCGAAATCAAAAACGGATATGGTGTTGTGCGTGAATTAGTAGGGCATGGCCTTGGTAGAAATTTACATGAAGATCCACAAGTGCCTAACTACGGCAAGCGCGGTAACGGACCAAAAATGAAAGAAAATTTAGTGCTCGCAATTGAGCCTATGATTAATTTAGGTACGCATAAAGTATACACCGACGATGACGGTTGGACGGTAAAAACGCAGGACGGAAAAGTATCTGTACATTTTGAACACGACATTTGTGTGAAAAGAAATGAAGCACTCATTCTTTCTGATTTTAGTATTATTGAAGCTGCCGAAAAATTAAATACAAACCTAAATAGTAGCTACTATTAATTTTTTATACAATTACCATGCGTGAAAAATTAGTAGTGATTGGTGGTGGTGCAGCAGGTTTTTTTTGCGCCATCAATGCTGCCAGGTTAAATCCTAATCTAGATGTTTGTATTCTAGAAAAGTCCAATAAACTACTCGCTAAAGTTAAAGTGAGTGGTGGTGGACGTTGCAATACCACACACGCATGTTTCGAACTTCCAGAACTCGTGCAAAAATATCCGCGTGGTCAAAATTTTTTAAAGAAAACATTTCATTGGTTCAATACCACAGATACAATTGAGTGGTTTGCTTCACGTGGCGTAGATTTAAAAACAGAAGCGGATGGCCGTATGTTCCCACAAACAAATGATTCGCAAACTATTATCGATTGTTTGCTAAAAGAAGCAGACAAATACAAAGTTCAAGTTCAAATACAAACTGCCGTAGAAAAAATTACCGTAAATGATGCGGGCGTTTTTTTATTACAAACAACCAGCAAAACAATCGAAGCTAATTATGTTTGTGTGGCTACCGGCGGATTTCCTAAAGCGCATCAATTTGAATTTATAACAAACCTTGGACATAGCATTGAAGCGCCTGTACCATCGCTATTTACTTTTAACATGCCAGGCAATTCTATCACACAACTTATGGGTGTGAGTGTACCTGAAGCGCAAGTAAAAATTGCGGGATCAAAAATCACGGCAACCGGCCCACTTCTTATTACGCACTGGGGCATGAGTGGACCAGCAATTTTAAAATGCTCGGCTTGGGGCGCAAGAGAATTATCTAATTTGGGCTATGCGTTTACCATTCGTGTGAATTGGATTCCAACATATGCAGAGCAAGATTTGCGCACGGCTTGGCCACTTATTAGGTCAGAACAGGGCAATACCAAAATAGGAGGGCGCAACCCTTTTGAACTACCGGGTAGGTTGTGGTTACACTTACTGGATGTTTGTGGAATAGACGCAGGGGGCAGTTGGGCTACACTCACCGCTGCGGCTCAAAATAAGCTTATTACGGCCCTAACGGCTTTTGAATGTAAAGTGAGTGGCAAAACCACGTTTAAAGACGAATTTGTTACCTGTGGAGGCATAAAATTATCTGAAATTGACGCCAACACCATGCAAAGTAAGCTTGTAAAAGGGCTCTATTTTGCCGGCGAAATCATGGATATTGATGGCATTACAGGCGGGTTTAATTTCCAAAATGCTTGGACTTCTGGCTGGATTGCTGCCAAGTCCATTGCCGAACCTAAAAAAGTTGGCTAAAACCCACTATTTGTAACGGGTTTACCTGTTTTTTTACTAGAATTTTCTTACTTTTGCACCCCCGAATTCATTAAACCATCGGGGTTATTTTATGCAAATTTTCCGTAAACAATTAAACGCAGATGCTCAGGACAGCACTGGTGCCGAGGCAACAGCTGTAACTGCGACAACAAATGCCCCTGCAGCAGCGCCAGTTGTAGAAACTGCGCACGATGATTTTGACTGGAGCATTGACAAACGTAATGTTAGTCATTATGCCGAAGCAGAAAGACAAAAGTATGATAAAGTGTATGATGACACTTTCGTACAAATCCAAGATGGCGAAATCATGAATGGTATCGTTGTTGCTTTAACTAAAACAGATGTTGTTATCAACATTGGTTTTAAAAGTGATGGCCTTATTTCTTCAAACGAATTCCGTGATCTACAAGGATTAAAAATTGGTGATGAAGTAGAAGTGATGGTTGTTGAAAAAGAAGACCGTCAAGGAAACTTACACCTTAGCCGCAAATCTGCGCGCATCTTCCGTGCTTGGGAAAGAATTATGGAAGTGCACAAAACAGGTGAAGTGGTTACAGGTACTGTTACCAGCAAAACAAAAGGTGGCTTGATCGTTGATGTATTTGGTATGGAAACTTTCTTACCAGGTTCTCAAATTGACGTGAAGCCAGTTACTGATTACGATCAGTTTGTTGGTAAGACAATGGAATTTAAAGTTGTAAAAATCAACGAAACCATTAAGAACGCAGTTGTATCACACAAAGCCCTTATCGAAAGCGATATCGAAGCACAACGTGCAGAGATCATGAGCAAATTAGAGAAAGGTCAAGTGTTAGAAGGTGTTGTTAAAAACATCACTGACTTTGGTGCATTTATGGACTTAGGTGGTTTAGATGGTTTATTATATATCACAGATATTTCATGGGGTCGTATCTCTCACCCAAGCGAAGTGGTGAAGATGGATCAGAAATTACAAGTGGTGGTATTAGACTTCGACGACGACAAGAAGCGTATCAGTTTAGGTCTAAAACAATTGACTCCACACCCTTGGGATGTATTACCAGAAGGACTTTCAGAAGGTTCTGTTGTGAAAGGTAAAGTAGTAAACATTGAAGATTACGGTGCGTTCTTAGAAATTCAACCTGGTGTTGAAGGTCTAGTTCACGTATCAGAAATTACATGGGCTAACACACCAATCAACGCAAAAGAATTCTTTAAGTTACAAGATGAGTACGAAGCTAAAGTGGTAACACTTGATAAGGACGCACGCAAAATGAGCTTATCTATTAAGCAAATGAGCCAAGATCCTTGGAGCAGCATCGAATCTAAATTCCCTGAAAACAGCAAGCACAAAGGTTTGGTAAAAAATATCACTCCGTACGGTGTTTTTGTTGAAATGGAACCAGGAATTGGTGGTATGATTCACATCAGCGATTTAAGCTGGTTGAAGCGTTTCAATCACCCTTCTGACTACACTAAAGTAGGCGATGCAATTGATATCATTATCTTAAGCATTGACAAAGAAAACAGAAAATTACAATTAGGTCATAAGCAATTAGAAGAAGATCCTTGGAATGCATTAGAAGAAACTTTTGCAATTGGATCTTTACATGAAGGTACTGTTACCCGTAAGGATGACAAAGGTGCCCTTGTACAATTACAATATGGCTTAGAAGGATTCGTACCTAACCGTCACTTGAACAAAGAAGATGGTACACAGGTAAAAGCAGATGAAACAGCGCAATTTATGGTGATCGAATTTGATCGCAACGAAAAGCGTATTGTGTTATCACACGCTCGCCTTTGGGAACAAGTAATAGCTGAAGAAAAAGAAGTAGCTAAGAAAGAAGCCAAAGCGGAATCTGACAACACCAAGAAGGCAGTAAAAGCAGTTCAGTCTAAAGTAGAGAAGTCTACCTTAGGTGATTTAAGCGCTCTTGCTGACATCAAGGCTAAATTGCAGGAAGGTGAAGGTGGGAACTAATTAGTCCCCTTTCATTAGGAATAGGTCAAAAAGCTGTCTAACCACCCGGTTAGGCAGCTTTTTATATTTTTCTTAACTAGTTGATAGTCAATATCAGAAATCAAATTTCTAATTTGCTAACAATTAACTAATTTTGCCAACTTGTATGAATAGAATTGTAATTGTTTTTTTGGCGGCTTTTATACTGGTTTCCTGCTCCTCTAAGTTTTCTAAAATCTTAAAGAGCAAAGACGTTGAGTATAAGTATAAGATGGCGGAGCAGTATTATGCAAAAAAAGATTACAGCAAAGCGCAGGTTTTGTACGAAGATATTTTTCAGGTGATGAAAGGTACCCCTCGTTACGAAGACATGTATTACAAATTCGCGTACTCTTATTATTATCAAAAAGATTACTCGAATGCCGAAAACTTGTTCAAGAATTTCTTGGAAAACTTTCCAAGTTCTAGCAAGTTAGAAGAAATAGAGTACATGCGTGCGTATTCGTTCTTTAAAGAATCACCAAAAGTAGATTTAGATCAAACCAATACCAATAAAACCATGCAGTTAATGCAGGTGTTTATTAATGGACATCCAGGCTCTAAAAGAGTGCTCGATGCAACAGAAATTATAGATCAGTGCAGAGAGAAATTAGAAGAAAAAGAATTTAAAGCAGCACAGCTTTATTTAAACCTAGGTTATTATAAAGCAGCAGCGGTGGCTTTTGGTAATGTGTCTGATAATTTTCCGGATTCTAAAAGAGCAGATTTGTATAAGTACCAAGTTGTGGTATCTTATTATAAATACGCCGAAATGAGTTACGAAGAAAAGCAACAAGAGCGTTATGCAAAAGTGATTGTAGAATGTGACGATTTTTTAGAACGCTACAATACAAGTAAGTATGTGGCTGATGTAAATAAATACAAAACAGCATCTTCAAATTATTTAAACAATACAAAAAAATGAGTAAGCTAAGAAGACAATTAAGTGCCAACACGCCAAGCGTTGTTGAAACGAAGAGCCTAATAGATATCAAAGCAAAAACTGGTAATTTATACGAGTCAATTGCTATTGTGGCACGTAGAGCCAATCAAATCAATGTATCTATCAGAGAAGAATTGCACAACAAATTGGAAGAGTTTGCAAGTCATACCGATAGCTTAGAAGAAATTCATGAAAACAAAGAGCAAATCGAAATCTCTAGAGCTTACGAAAAAATGCCTAATCCTGCTATT
>JAGNTI010000217.1 GCA_017987615.1 Sediminibacterium sp.
GACCATGCGCAAATTGCAACCTTTATTGAAAAAAGTTTAGACAATGAATTTATTGGTAACGTCATTGACGTTTGTCCAGTAGGTGCATTAACAGATAAAACATTCCGCTTTAAAAATCGTGTTTGGTTTTTAAAACCAATGGATGCGCACCGCGATTGTCCTACATGTTCTGGTAAAGTAACGCTTTGGAACAGAGGAGATGAAGTGTACCGTGTAACAGCGCGTAAAGACAAATGGGGTGAAGTAGAAGATTGGATTTGTAACACATGCCGTTTTGAAACTAAAAATACTTCAGACTGGGTTATTGAAGGTCCACGTGAAATTGATAGACATTCTGTTATTGCACAGGGTCATTACCAAGGTTCTGTGGGCATGCACAAGCCTACCGAAACTTTTGCTGCCGTAAATGATGGACGCGCGCCACATTTATTAATGGATATTCATAGTGTGAGTGAAGTAAACAAAGATTCATCTTTATAAATTAGATTAAGACATGACATTACTTGCTGTAGATTGGCTTTTAATCATCGAAAAATTAGTACTCATTGCAATCATTGTGTTTGCAAGCCTGGGTATTGCCTTATATACCACTTTTGCAGAACGCAAAGTGGCCGCTGTTTTACAAGACCGTCCAGGACCTAACAGGGCCGGACCTTTTGGACTACTACAACCTTTTGCCGATGGATTAAAACTCATCATGAAGGAAGAGATTATTCCTACTAGTTCTAATAAAGCATTGTTTGTATTAGGTCCAGGACTTGCCATGACGGCAGCACTTATGACATGCTCTGTAATTCCTTGGAGTAGTCATATCGAAATCTTTGATCGTAAAATAGATTTACAAATCGCTGATATCAATATTGGTATCTTATACATTTTTGGAGTGGTGAGTATGGGTGTGTATGGTATGATGATTGGTGGATGGGCATCAAACAATAAGTTTTCACTCATGGCAGCACTGCGTGGTGCGTCTCAAGCCATTAGTTACGAGTTAGCGATGGGCTTATCACTTATTGCGGTATTAATGCTTTCAGGATCACTTAGTTTAAAAACAATTGTGGATGGTCAAATGGCCGCTGGTAGTTACTGGAATATTGTTTACCAACCACTTGGTTTTATTATCTTTTTTGTTTGTGCACTTGCAGAGTGTAACAGAACGCCTTTTGATTTACCAGAAGCAGAAAACGAATTAAACTTTGGTTACCACCAGGAGTATTCTTCTATGAAACTTGGTTTCTACTTGTTTTCGGAATACATCAATATGATTATGAGTAGTGCGGTAATGGCTTCTTTATATTTTGGTGGTTTTGATGTTCCTTTCTTAGACGAAAGCACACTGGCTCCAAACATTGCAGCGATTATTGGTGTAGCAGCGCTACTTACTAAAATTGCTATTTTCATTTTTGTATTTATGTGGATTCGTTGGACGGTTCCACGTTTTAGATATGATCAACTCATGAACTTGGGTTGGAAAACAATGATTCCACTTGCACTATTTAACATGCTTGTTACTGGTGCACTTATTTTATTAAAAGCAGGCGTTTAAAATATTAATTCAATTAGCTATGCAGGCGTTAACCAATAGAGCACAGGAAGTATCCAGAAAGCCCATGACATTCATGGAGCGCTTATACATTCCTGGTATTTTAAAAGGAATGGCTATTACATTTAGTCACATTTTTAAAAAGCAACCTACCATCCGTTATCCGGAACAAAAACGTGAGTTTAGTCCGGTGTTTAGAGGGCTTCATGTTTTAAACAGAGATGAAGAGGGTAGAGAGCGTTGTACGGCTTGTGGCCTTTGCGCAGTGGCTTGTCCTGCCGAAGCCATTACCATGGAAGCTGCAGAGCGTGAAGTGGGTCAAGAAAATTTATACCGCGAAGAAAAATATGCAGCCAAGTATGAAATTAATATGCTGCGCTGTATTTTTTGTGGCCTTTGTGAAGAAGCTTGTCCTAAAGACGCCATTTATTTAAGTGAAACTTTTGCGCCAGCTAATTTTACGCGCACTGGTTTTATTTATGGAAAAGATCATTTATTAATCCCAAATCCAGTAACGGAACCTGAAGCATACGCTGCAGCAAAGGGTCAAAGAAATTAATAACGAACGCATGAGTATTACACAATTCTTATTTTACTTTTTAACGGTGCTTGCGCTTTTTAGTGCCGTGATGGTAGTGGTTAGTAAAAACCCGGTGCATAGTGTGCTTTGGTTGATTGCTGTATTTTTTGCCATCTCTGGTCATTACATTTTATTAAATGCACAGTTTTTAGCTATCGTAAACCTTATTGTTTATGCAGGTGCGATCATGGTATTGTTTTTATTTGTGATCATGCTTATGAACCTTAATGCATCTACCGAGCCGCAAAAAAACAATTGGTTAAAACTCGCTGGTGTAATTGCGGGAGGTTGTTTTTTAATGGTGTTGGTGTCACTGGTAAAGCAAGCCAACGAATTAAACAATATCGCAGTAACCATGGGTACTGGTGAAATTGGACTGATTAAAAATTTAGGAAAGGCGCTCTTTAATGATTTTGTAGTGCCTTTTGAAATTAGTAGTGTACTCTTTTTAAGTGCCATGGTTGGCGCCGTTGTAATTGGTAAAAAAGCATAATTAACATTAAAGTATTCGCATATGCCTATTCAATATTATATCTACCTCTGTCTTGCCTTATTTAGTATTGGCATTGTTGGGGTTTTAACACGCCGAAA
>JAGNTI010000218.1 GCA_017987615.1 Sediminibacterium sp.
CCTTGTTTTTTTATATTTTATGTGGGTTTCTGCCATATTTTTCATCGTGTTGTGTTGCATCTAATCCAATTTCTTCTTCTTCTTGACTAACGCGTAAAGGAAGCATTAAGCTTATTGCTTTAAAAATGAGTAGTGATACTAAAAAGCTATATGCTACTACAATTACAAGTGCTTTTAATTGTGTAATAAAAAATTCTGTGTTACCATATAGTAAGCCCTCTGCGCCAGCACCATTTACAGTTTTAGTAGCAAAAACGCCTGTCATGATCATGCCTACCATTCCGCCAACTCCATGACATGGAAAAACGTCTAACGTATCATCTAATTTAGATTTTGATTTATAGTAGACAGCCAAATTTGAAATGATAGCAGCTGTAAAACCAATAAAAATACTTTGCGGTACCGCAACAAAACCAGCGGCAGGTGTTATCGCTACTAGACCCACTACAGCACCAATACAAAATCCAAGTACCGATGGTTTTTTGCCACGCATCACATCAAAAAACATCCATGATAAGCCGGCGGCAGCAGCTGCAGTATTGGTGGTAGCAAAAGCTGTTACCGCAAGTGCGTTTGCGCCCAGTGCAGATCCTGCATTAAATCCAAACCAACCAAACCATAATAAACTTGTTCCAATTAATACATACGGAATATTAGCAGGGGGGATTTCTTGTTGTTCTAAATGTGCTTTTCTGCGTTTTAATACAAGTGCACCAGCTAAGGCTGCACAACCTGCAGTTATATGAACCACAGTACCTCCTGCAAAGTCTAGTGCGCCCATTTTAAATAAAAATCCTTCTGGGTGCCATGTCCAATGTGCAATAGGCGCATATACGAAAAGACTAAATAATACAATGAATAGAATATAGGAAGTAAACTTTACTCTTTCTGCCACTGCGCCCACAACTAAGCCTGGAGTAATGATGGCAAACATGAGTTGAAAAAGTGCAAATAAGCTAAGCGGAATAGTAGGTGCTAAACTCCATGGAGCACCGCTACTTATTCCTTTCATAAATAAATGCGTAGTTGGATTTCCAATCCAGCCTCCTAAAGATTCACCAAAGCACAAACTATAACCCACCGTTACCCAAATAATGGTAACTACACCAGTTGCCACCACGCTTTTAATCATGGTAGAAATCACATTTTTCCGGTGTACCATTCCGCCATAAAAAAAGGCTAACCCTGGGGTCATTAAAAACACTAAAGCAGTTGCTACTAATATCCATGCAATATCTGCTCCATTATAAACCCCTGCTTTGTCTTCAAAACTTAGTTCGGGAGGAGCAAAAATGGCAAGGATAGCCACAATCAATAGTGCTAAAAACGGTGCTACGTTGTAAACATTTAACTTTTTTTGATACATAAATAACAAATTATAGATATATGATTATTTGTACCCTAAATTACTATAATTTACGTATTATTAAATGTAAAATATAAACATTAAAATATTTATAATGTGAATAGCATTTTGAATATAATGAATCAAAATTGCTTCAAATAAATGTATTATTAATCAAAAAAGCCTGATTTATTTAAAAATCAGGCTTTAGACATAAAATATTATAAAATAAATTATATATTAATTAAGTAGCTTTTGTCTTTAGATTCTAATGAAGAATACCCCATAAGGTACTCATCTACCTTTCTAGCACATTCGCGACCCTCACTAATAGCCCAAACAACTAGGGATTGCCCTCGACGTGCATCTCCTGCGGCAAATACCTTATTTACGCTTGTTTCATAATCCGATTCATTGGCGAAAACATTGCCTCTGGCATCCAGTTCTACACCTATTTCATCTATAAACCCTTTGTGTTGTGGGTGTAAAAAACCCATGGCTAAAAATGCTTTTTGGCAAGGGATAAATCGGGTGGTTCCTTCCATTTCTTCAAACCTAGCTGGCTTATCAGGTGTAGAGGCTTTCCAAGCAATATCTACAAGTTCAATCCCTGTAAGTTTTCCAGCTTCTCCAACAAAACGTTTGGTAAGTACAGCCCATTCTCTATTTGCACCTTCTTCGTGTGAGCTTGATGTTTTTAAAGTCATAGGGTAGGAAGGCCAAGGCATCATATCTGTTCTGGAAACAGGAGGCTTTGGCATAAGCTCTAACTGCGTAACAGAAGCAGCGCCTTGTCTATTAGATGTGCCAACACAATCACTTCCTGTATCACCACCGCCAATTACAATTACGTTTTGTCCTGTTGCTAATATGGGTTGTCCAATAACTTCTTTATTACTTACTCTTTTGTTTTGCTGTTTTAAAAAATCCATGGCAAAACAAACACCTTCTAAATCTCTACCCGGAATATCTAAATCTCTTGGAATGGTTGATCCAGCTGCAATAACAACAGCATGGTGCTCATTTATTATTTCCTCCATTTTTATTGTAACACCAATATTGGTATTGCATGAAAAAACAACACCTTCCGCTTCTAGTAATTGTATGCGTCTATCAATCACCCATTTTTCTAATTTAAAATCAGGGATACCATACCTTAAAAGTCCTCCAGGTGCATCATCTCTTTCAAACACAGTAACATGGTGTCCTGCATAATTTAATTGAGCAGCAGTGGCAAGTCCTGCAGGGCCAGATCCAATGACTGCAATTTTTTTACCCGTTCTGATATTTGGATTTTTAGGCTTCACAAATCCTTTTTCAAAAGCAATTTCTATAATATGCTTTTCAATTTCTTCGATAG
>JAGNTI010000219.1 GCA_017987615.1 Sediminibacterium sp.
GGCGTCTATTGCCGGTATTTTGCTTGGTGGAACTGCTGTTGAACAAATGCATTATAACCACAAGCCTAGGCGTAATGCGGCATCGGTGCATTTAAAATATCCGGTTGCGGATAGCGTTAAAACCGTTTCTTTTTACAATGAAATAACCGTCCCTGCTGGCTTTGATCCTATACATACTTACTACATGGCCTGTGGTTTTGCCCGGGGTTATTTTGGTATACAAGTAAATAGTGAAAAGGAAAGACGCGTGATATTTTCGGTGTGGGACGCGGGTAATGAAGCCGTAGACCGTAATAAAGTAGGTACTGAAAATAGAGTGGTGTTGCTTGCAAAAGGAGATAGTGTTATCACCAACGATTTTGGCAATGAAGGCACGGGCGGACATAGTCATTTGGTGTATCCTTGGAAAACAGAAACAACGTATAAGTTTTTAGTAACTGCATTAACAGACTCGGCTTCTCAAACCACTATTTACACGGGTTATTTTTATATTCCTGAAAAACAGAAATGGAAATTGATAGCGAGTTTTTCGGCACCAAAAGACGGGAAAAATTTGCGCGGCTTATATTCATTTAGTGAAAACTTTGTAGGCGTTAATGGACAGCTAGAAAGAAAAGCTTTGTTTGGAAATCAGTGGATTCAAAACGGCGCCAATGGCCAGTGGCAGGAGCTTACAGAAGCTCGTTTCTCTTATGATGTTACCGGTAAAATGGGTGACAGAATTGATTATGGTGCAGGTGTTAAAGCGTCTGGTGCTTTTGAACTTTGGCATGGTGGTTTTAAAAATGCCACTGCAAATTATGGTCAAGCTTTTAATAGACCAGCAAGGCAAAATAAACCTGTTATTGATTTTACAAAAGATGCAGACTCCTTACATCAGGCGCAGCATGATATTGCGCAAATACATGCAGCGATTACTGCGCGCGCAATTGATACTACAGGAATTGTAGGTGGTGTTTATTATCAAATTATAAAAGAAGGTGCTGGTGATTATGTGCGCGTATCCGATACGGTAACCGTGCATTATAAAGGAACGCTCTTAAAAGATGGTTCTATTTTTGATCAAACAAAAGAAAGACCCGCTCGGTTTCCTTTGCAGCGTCTTATAAAAGGCTGGCAAATAGGGGTGCCTAAATGCAGGGTAGGGGGTACTATCAAAATTATTATTCCTTCAGGTATTGCTTACGGAATGCGGTCAAGAAGTAAAGCCATACCAGCTAATAGTGTGTTGGTATTTGAGATTGAGGTAGTTAAGGCAGAGCCTGCCAAAAGCTAGTTTTGTGGAGGATTTTAGGTTATTTGAAGGCTAAATTTCAATTTTATTTGCTCAATGCCCACCAAGGCGCTATTTTTGTACTCTAATGAAACAATTTACACATAACCACCATCATCATTACTTACCAAACGGGTAGGCTGTAGGTGTTTGTGTCATTATAAAACATTGAAGAGGCTTACCATTTGGTAGGCCTCTTTTATTTTAATCTATGAATATGAAATTAAGGTTAGCGATTCAAAAAAGTGGAAGGTTACACGACGATTCTATCAAACTCTTGAAAGAGTGTGGGATTGATATTAGTAATGGCCTGAACAAGTTAAAGGCAGAAGCTTCTAATTTTCCGATTGAAGTTTATTTTTTGCGTGATGATGATATTCCTCAATACGTAGAAGATGGCGTTGCGGATATTGGTATTGTTGGAGAAAATGTAGTGTATGAAAAAAACAAGCCATTAACGGTGCTTAATAAACTAGGTTTTGGAAAGTGCAGGTTAAGTGTTGCAGTGCGTAAATCTGAAAACTACACCGGCATTTCTTTTTTAGAAGGTAAAAAAGTGGCTACCAGTTACCCTGTTATTTTATCTAAGTTTTTAAAAGATAAAGGCGTTAATGCAGAAGTACATGAGATTAGCGGTAGCGTAGAAATTGCGCCAAGCATTGGACTTGCAGATGCTATTTGTGATTTGGTAAGCAGTGGCTCTACTTTATTTTCGAATGGACTACAAGAAGCGGAAACAATTTTATCATCAGAAGCAGTGCTTGTAGCTACCAATAGTTTAGATGCACAAAAACAGCAAATTATAGACCGTTTGCTTTTTAGAATTGAATCTGTAAAAAAAGCACGCAATACTAAATACATTTTATTGAATGCGCCAAACGATAAGTTGTCTGAAATTATAGCGCTTCTGCCTGGCATGAAAAGCCCTACGGTACTGCCTTTAGCGGAACCTGGCTGGAGTAGTGTACATAGTGTTCTCAATGAAAATGATTTCTGGGAAATTATTGAGCAGTTAAAAGCTGCTGGTGCGCAAGGCATTTTAGTGGTACCTATCGAAAAAATGGTGATATAAATTTATAATATGAAAATTATTGAAAACCCTATAGATGCTTCACTTCCGGAATTACTCCAAAGGCCAGCCATGGATCATGCGGCATTATATGCAGTGGTGCAGGGTGTTTTGGATGGGGTAAAAAAAGAAGGTGATAAAGCGGTGGCTGCTTATACCCAAAAGTTTGATGGGGTAACTTTTGATACTGCAATCGTTACCGAAGCAGAAATTACAGAAGCAGCATTAGCGCTGTCACCCGCATTAAAAGAAGCGATACAACTAGCTGCAAAAAATATCAGGTGTTTTCATGAAGCGCAGGTTTCAGAAACTATAAAAATAGAAACCATGCCAGGGGTTAGTT
>JAGNTI010000055.1 GCA_017987615.1 Sediminibacterium sp.
ATTAATTATACCATAACCATTAAAGATTCTAGTGGATGTATGATTAAAGATAATCAGGAGGTATGGGTGTTTGATAAATCGGAAGTATATGTACCTACTGCCTTTAGTCCGAATGGAGATGGCGCTAATGACGTGTTATTGCCATTTTATATAAATATCGCCAAGCTAAATTATTTTAGAATTTATGACCGTTGGGGTAAGTTAATATTCGAAACCAATAATCTTACTGAAAGCTGGAATGGACTTGTAAATGGAAAACAGGCGCCGCTTGAAACTTATGCATGGACCATTGCATGTGTAGATGCTGATGGTAAATTGCTACTCAGAAAGGGAATGGTTACAATGATTAGAGATTAGTTACATCCTATAACAAACCGCGTTGATATTCATACCTGCTCCAACAGAGGCAAATAAAACAATGTCTCCTTTTTGTAGGCTATGATTTTCTAGTTGTCCGTGTTTTACTAAATCATACAAGGTAGGGATTGTAGCTACAGAGCTATTACCTAGTTTATGTATACTCATGGGCATAATATGCGCAGGTATTTCTTTGATGCCGTATAATTTAAAAAGCACTTTAATAAATCCTTCATCCATTTTTTCGTTTGCTTGATGGAGGAAAAACTGTTTCACTTCACTCACGTGAACACCTGCTTTATCGAGGCATTCTTTCATCGCGATAGGTACGTTTTTAATAGCGTACTCGTAAACTTTACGGCCCTTCATTTTAATATAACGAACGCTTGGGTCGCTATCTGGTTTATTGGATTTGCCCATGTATAAATAATAGGCTTCGTCGTTACAATGGCTTTGAACACTGGCTGCTAAAATACCAGCAGTTGTATCTTCTTTGGCTTCTAAAATGGTAGCCCCTGCACCATCACTAAAAATCATGCTGTCTCTATCATAATCATCTACCACACGACTTAAAGTTTCGGCGCCAATTACCAAACATTTTTTTGCCATTCCCGATTTTATAAAGGCATCTGCCTGAATCACACCTTGTATCCATCCTGGGCAACCAAATAAAATATCGTAGGCTACACAGTTTGGATTTTTGATACCCAAATCATGCTTCACTCTAGATGCAAGCGCAGGTAACACATCTGTTTGAATGGTTTTGTCTAAAACGTTTCCAAAATTATGCGCTACAATAATTTGATCGAGTGTTTCTGGATCAAGCCCTGCATCTTCAATGGCTTTTTTTGCAGCGATGGTAGCCATATCAGATGCATTTACATCTGAACTGGTGTAGCGTCTTTCTTCAATGCCTGTAATGTCTTTAAATTTTTCAACAATTTCTGATGAAGGGGTTTCTATCGCTTCTCCATTTTCTGTAAAAAAACGGTGATTTGTAAAATCAGTATTTTTTTTGATGCTTGGAGGTATATAAGAACCCGATCCTGTGATAACTGTTTTTAAATTAGACATGCATTACGATTATGGGTTATAAATATTTGTCACCTTTGTTACGTTTTACTTCAGCAACGTATTCTTTAATGGATTGTTCTTTGTCTTTTTTACAAATGAGCAAAGCGTTTTCCGAATCTACTACAATAAAATCATCTAAGCCTTGCAACACCATAAGTTTATTTGCAGGCCCTGATACCATACATTTTGTGGCATCAATGACGATTACATTATCGGAAGCTACGGCGTTACCTAAATAATCTTTTTCTAAATTATCGTAAGCGCTATTCCAAGTTCCTAAATCGCTCCATCCAAAAGAAGACGGTATCACATACACATTATCTGCTTTTTCCATGATAGCAACATCAATAGAAATATTAACGCAGAGTGGATATATTTTGTCAATCGCTTCTTTTTCCTGCGGCGTATTAAACTTGTCTTTTGCAGCATCAAATAGTTCAAACATTTCTGGCTGAAACATTTCAAATGCTTTTACAATTTGTGCTACTTTCCAAACAAAAATACCGGCGTTCCATAAAAAGTCGCCACTGCTAATAAATGTTTTAGCAAGTTCTAGGTCTGGTTTTTCGGTAAATGTTTTTACTTTATAAATACCGCCGGCTGCTTCCAAGCTATCGTGCTGGATGTAACCGTACCCTGTGTTTGGATGGGTTGGCTTAATGCCTAGTGTTACAAGCGATTTAATATGATTGACAAACTCAAGTGCTTTGCTCGTAGTTTCTCTAAACTGTTCTGTATCTAATATCATATGATCAGATGGAGCAACGATCAAAGAAGCTTCAGGATCTTTTTGTAATAGCTTACAAGAGATATACGCAATGCAAGCAGCCGTATTTTTTCTAGAAGGCTCAGCTAAAATATTTTCGGCGGGAAGTTCAGGTAATTGTTCCTTAACAATCGATACGTATTCTTCAGAAGTAACAATGTATATATTTTCTAAAGGAATAAAAGTCTTATACCTTTCAAAAGTCCATTGTATCAGTGATTTTCCCGTATGTAAAATATCCAAAAATTGTTTGGGGTATGCAGTTCTACTCATGGGCCAAAACCTACTGCCAATCCCACCAGCCATAATGGCTACGTAATGGTGTTTATTCATAACTAAATAAGTCCCTCTTTTATAAGTTCGTGGATATGTAATATGCCATAATAGCTGCCCTCTTTTGTAACAACCAAATGGCTAATTTCATTTTGCTTCATCTTATCAATCGCTTCTACAGCAAGGGTTTGATAATCTATTAAGTGGGGGGTATGTGACATAATATCAGCTGAAGTAATATTTTCTATCTGCACCGTTTTTTCTAGCATGCGTCTTAAATCACCATCGGTAATTACACCAGCAATTTGATTATTATCAATCACGACTGCAACTCCTAATCTATTTTTTGTGATTTCAATAATCACATTTTTTAGTGGGGTATTAAGAGCTACGGTTGGTTTAAGATCTGTGTTTGTGAGATCTGCAACTTTTAAAAATAAACGTTTACCTAAATTACCGCCTGGATGGTATTTTCCAAAATCGGCACTGGTAAAACCCTTTAATTGCATCAGGCAAACAGCAATTACATCGCCCATTACAAGTTGAGCCGTTGTACTACTGGTAGGCGCTAAATTATTCGGACATGCTTCGGCACTTACCGATGCATTTAAAATATAGTCCGACTGTACTGCTAAATAGCTTTCAGTATTGCCTACAATGCCAATTAGTTTGTTTCCAAAGTTTTTAATGTATGGAACAAGGGCTTTAATTTCAGGACTCTCCCCGCTCTTGCTGATAATTAAAACGATATCGTCTTTTTGAACCGCACCCAAATCTCCATGAATAGCGTCGGCGGCATGCATAAATAAAGAGGGCGTTCCGGTAGAATTAAGTGTAGCTACAATTTTTTGAGCAATTAGGGCACTTTTTCCTATCCCACTAAAAACCAAACGGCCCTTACAGTTGTTAAGGAGTTCAATCGCTTCTACAAATGACGCATCCAAAAATGCAGCTAGGTCTGCAATGGACTTTGCCTCTAATTGAACGGTTTGTAAAGCGGTTTCTAATATTGCGTTTTTCATGCTGTGCAAAGGTAAACTTTAACATGAAAGCACGAGTATTCAGGGCATTCTTTGTTAACTTCGCCGTCCTTTCAAAAAAAAGGATTAACTTAAACAAAGGACAAATCCCCGTTTTTAGTTGATTATGAAGGAAATACAGAAGAGAAATGGCAAAAACAAGCAGTAAAACCACCAAAACTACCTCAAAAGCAGCCCCTAAAAAGGCGCCCGCTAAAATAAAAGGCCCTAGACAGGCTAGCACCATTGTAGACCCAAGTAATTTTGACATTTACGCAGGACTCGAAAAATATTTTGGATTTAGAGAGTTTAAAGGCACCCAAGAGCAGGCTATCAACAGTTTATTGAGCGGTAAAGACACGTTTGTTATTATGCCAACGGGTGGTGGTAAAAGCTTATGTTACCAATTACCAGCTCTTTTGCAAGAGGGTTGCGCCATTGTAGTATCTCCACTTATTGCACTCATGAAAAACCAGGTAGACCTGGTACGCGGATATAGTGAAAATGACGAAGTAGCACACTTTTTAAATTCTTCTTTAAATAAGGGTCAAATAAAAATTGTAAAAGATGATTTGCTAGGTGGCAAAACCAAACTTTTATATGTAGCCCCCGAAACATTAACCAAGCAAGAAAATCTTGATTTTTTTAGTGACTTAAAAATTTCATTTTTTGCCGTGGATGAAGCGCATTGTATTTCTGAGTGGGGACATGATTTTAGACCCGAGTACAGACGCCTGCGCGAAATGATGGACATCATTAATCCATCAGTACCTGTTGTTGCATTAACAGCAACGGCTACACCAAAAGTGCAAAGTGATATTGTTAAAAATTTAGGTTTACGCGACGCAAATATTTTTCTTTCAAGTTTTAATAGGTCTAATTTATTTTATGAAATTCAACCTAAAATAAAAAAGGAAGATACGGTTAAGCATATCGTAAAATTTATTTCACAGCATAAAGGTAAGAGTGGAATTATTTACACCCTAAACCGTAAAACCACCGAAGAATTAGCAGAATTACTGGTGGCCAATAATATTAAAGCGGTTGCGTATCATGCAGGCCTCGATCAAAAATTAAGAGCCGACAGACAAGACCAGTTTTTACAAGAAGATGTGCAGGTAATTGTTGCTACCATTGCGTTTGGCATGGGTATTGACAAACCAGATATTCGTTTTGTAATCCACTTTAACATTCCAAAGTCTATCGAAAATTACTACCAAGAAACCGGTAGAGCAGGACGTGATGGACTTGAAGGTATTTGTGTATTATACTATTCTCATAAAGACGTTTCAAAAATAGAACACCTCATGCGCGACAAGCCACTCAGCGAGCGCGAAGTGGGTAACCAACTCATTGATGAAACGGTTGCTTACGCAGAGAGTGGAGTTTGTAGAAGAAAAATATTACTGCATTATTTTGGTGAAGAGTGGCCAACACAAAACTGTGGCAATTGTGATAATTGCAAAAATCCAAAAGAACTCATTGAAGCAAAAGAAGAAGTTGTAAAAATATTAAAAGTAATTGCTGCACTAGACGAGCGCTTTGTGGCAGATTATGTAGTGAATATGGTGAGTGGTCATTTAACACCACAGATTTCAATGTTTAGGCATGACGCATTACCTGAATTTGGAATTGGTAAAGATAAAGACGCACACTTTTTCAATAGTCTTATCAGACAAATGCTCCTCGAAAATTTAATTCAAAAAGACATTGAAGAATATGGTCTTTTAAAATTAACGGACAAGGGCAAAAAGTTTTTGAAAAAATCAAGCAGCTTCAAAATTGTACTCAACAATTTATTTGAAGACGCCAACGCCGATGACGAAGATGGAGATGGTGCTGCGCAATCAGGAGCCGCCGCAGATGAAAAACTCTTTCAGATGCTTAAAGAGCTTCGTCAAACCGAAGGGAAAAAGAAGAGCTTGCCTCCATTTATCATTTTCCTAGAAAGTTCGCTCCATGATATGGCCACCTTATTTCCAACCACGCTCGAAGAGCTAGAAAGGTGCCAGGGCGTGAGTAAAGGCAAGGCTCTGAAGTACGGAAAGCCTTTTGTGGACATGATTGCAGCCTATGTAGAAGAGCATGATATTGTAAAGCCTGACGAATTTGTAATGAAGAGTGTGGCCAACAAAGCCAACAATAAAATTTACATCATTCAAAATGTAGATAAAAAAATACCACTCGAAACCATTGCTAAAAACAAGGGTTTAAAGCTCGATGAATTACTAGAAGAAATGGAAACCATTGCAGCTAGTGGCACCAAACTCAATTTAGATTATGCCATTGATGAATGGCTTGACGATTATGATCAGGAAGATATCATTGAGTACTTTAAAAGTTGCGAAACCGCTTCTCTAGAAGTAGCGCAACAAGAACTCAATGAAAATGATTATAGCCTAGAACAACTAAAAATAATGCGCATTAAATTTTTAAGCGTATTTGGAAATTAGTGCAGCTCGTTTTTATAGGCCTTCATTCTTTCGATTACATTTTCTCTGACGTTAACGTAATACAAATTGTAATCTCCAATATGGTAGTTTGGGTTTTTAACTAAAAAGCTTCCAAATATTTTTGGCTTAGCCGTCCATAAAACCTTGTCCGTTATTTTTGCCTGTGCAACCCCTTTTGCGAGTTTATTAAAGTTGGTAAGAACCCCGCCTTTATTGGCTTTCCAAGATGCATTAGGTGTCGATTTTGAAAACGTGAGCGGATTGGTAACAATTACATCAAACTTTTCTTTTTGAATAAAAGGCGGCGTGTAACCTTCTTTGTAAGTTCTCCAACTACATATACAACCCGTTTGTTTAGGCGTATCACAAGCCTTAATAGAGGTATATATTTTTGGATTTACTGGAATACCTACTAAGTAAGCAGCTACCAATTGGTTTTGCAGTGGCTTGCCATCAAAAAATTCTTTTACAAGTCTAATGCCATGTGTAGTGCCCTGGCTATGTGAAGCAATGATAATGGCTCTTCCTTTGTTTTCATTTGCTAAATAATATTCGAAGGCTGCTTTTACATCTTGATACGCAAGTTCAAAAGCGGCAATAGCAAGAGTCGTATCGGACGCTGTTACTGGATAGTAAGCACTAATATGCGTTTGTCTATAACGTGGCGCAAATAATCTACCTGCTACATTAAATAAACTTCCTTGATAAAGCACCGGACTATAATCGGTTCTTGCTGCTAATAGCGCATCAGAAATATCGGCGTTGAGGCCAAATGGTTTTTCGGTCCCTAAATAAGTGGTAGGATGAATAAAAAATACGTCTACAGCAGTGTCTTTTTGGTAGGATTTCATAAGTGGAGCAGGCACACTATCTGACGGATCATGAATAGCAGGGTGCGCAGCCCAATAACTTACATCACTGTAGTTAGGCACTTTTGGGTCTTTAGAAATTTGGTAGTTGGTCGCTAATTTTTGATAGCTATTGCTGCAACTAGACATAAATAATGCCAGTACAATGATTGCAAGTAGGTTTGTGGGGGTATGTTTCATCATAGATAAGACAAAATTAAACAATTATGGGCTGCTTTGCTGCAATATCCTTTGTTAAAAAAGCGTTTTATACTTACAATAATCACATATTTATGTCTATACCAGTAGTTGATTTAGCAGATTTTTTAAGTGGCGATGCTGCTAAAAAAGCCTCTTTTGTAAAAGCACTTGGTGAAGCCTATGAAACAGTTGGTTTTGTAGCAGTAAAAAACCATGGAATTCCAGACGCGTTAATTACTGCACAATACGATCAGGTGCAGCAGTTTTTTTCGTTACCCCTAGAAAAAAAAATAACCTATCAAATAGATGGACTTGCGGGTCAGCGAGGGTATACAAGTTTTGGGACAGAACACGCCAAAGGGAGTGAAGCGCCGGATTTAAAAGAGTTTTTTCAATACGGGCAAACGGTGCCTGCAAGTCATCCATTAAAATGGGAATATCCAGACAATGTGGTTGTAGCAGAAATTCCTTCACTCAATCATACTTTACTCGAAGCATATCGAAATTTTGAAAAAAGTGGGAAAGCATTATTACAAGCCATTGCTATTTATTTAGATCTTGACGAGTATTTTTTTGATGCACATATCGAAGAGGGTAATTCAATTTTACGTTGTATTCATTATCCACCCATTACACAGGAACCTAAATCTGCCATACGCGCGGAGCAGCACGAAGACATTAATTTAATTACGTTACTAGTAGGCGCTTCTGCAGACGGATTACAAATTTTAACAAAAGCGGGTGACTGGGTTGGTGTCACTTCACTTCCAGAACAAATTGTGGTGAATGTTGGAGACATGTTGCAAAGGCTCACCAATAATAAATTAAAAAGCACCACACATAGAGTGGTGAATCCGCCAAAAGAGCACTGGCATACTAGTCGTTTTTCGATGCCATTTTTTTTGCATCCAAAAAGTGAAATGAGTTTAGCTTGTTTAGAAAGTTGTATTGATGATGCAAATCCAAAAGCATATCCTAATGCAACTGCAGGTGAATATTTAGATGAAAGGCTTCGCGAAATTGGATTAAAAAAATAACCTTGGCATTAATTCGTCATATACCATTTTTACGCGCTGTTATTTGGCATAGCTTAACTGCTTTTGGTGGTCCGCAAGGCCACCTGGGTATGATGATGAAAACTTTTGTGCATCGCCGCAAAGATGTTACAGAAGCTGAATTACT
>JAGNTI010000220.1 GCA_017987615.1 Sediminibacterium sp.
CCACATTAGCTTAAAATTGGCAAAATTATTTGTTTAATCTTGTGTAAAACTAAGGCTTAATGGGCACCCCCTTGTTACATATTCATAACCTCACTGTTTCTTTCGAAAATGAGCAGAGCAGCTTTACAGCGGTAAAGAACCTGAATTTGAGCGTTTATAGGGGTGAAATTAGAGCGCTTGTTGGGGAATCGGGTTCTGGAAAATCCGTAACCTCTATGTCCATTTTACAGCTCATCCCAAGCCCACCTGCCACTTATAAAAACGGTTCCATCTTATTTTACAATTCCCCTAACGAATACATCAACTTACTATCGGCAAGTGCATCAGAAATGGAAGCGATTAGAGGTCGTAAAATTGCTATGATTTTTCAGGAGCCCATGACTGCTTTAAATCCGGTCATTACTTGTGGCGACCAAATTATTGAAACGATTATCCTGCATCAAGGACTTACTAAAGAAGCAGCAAAAAAAGAAGCGATTCGGTTATTTACAAGCGTTAAAATAAATAATCCTGAAAAAGCAATTGATAAGTACCCGCACGAATTAAGTGGTGGACAAAAGCAACGCGTAATGATTGCCATTGCTATGAGTGGCAAACCTGAGTTACTTATTTGTGACGAGCCAACTACAGCGCTAGATGTACAGGTTCAAAAAAGTATTTTAGAACTGCTCAAACAACTGCAACAAGAAACAGGCATGGGCATTTTATTTATTACCCATGATTTAAATGTGGTAGCTTCTTTTGCAGACACTGTTACGGTACTCTACAAAGGTGAAGTAGTGGAAGAAAATACAACTAAAGCACTTTTTGAAAACCCGGCACATCCATATACCAAGGCGCTTTTAGCATGTAGGCCAGGTCTTTACCCCAAAGGATATAAGCTACCGGTTGTAAACGATTTTTTATCGAATTCAAATTACAAAGTCCCTCCTATTACGAATGATATTACGGAGTCAGAAATAAAATACAACAACACGCTACTAGAAGTCAATCATGTTTCTATTCACTTTCCAATAGCTACCAATATTTTTGGAAAAGTAACTAAAAGTTTTACAGCCGTAGATAACATTTCATTTGATATAAAAGAAGGTGAAACCCTTGGCCTTGTAGGACAATCGGGTTGTGGCAAAACCACACTAGGAAGATCAATTGTTGGATTGCAAAAAATTAACGAAGGATCAATACTATATAAAGGAGAACCCATTGCTACTCCAAACAAACCTTATAATCCGCATTACAAAAAAATCATTCAACTCATTTTTCAAGACCCATATAGTTCTTTACATCCACGTATGCGCATTGGTGATGCTATTTCAGAACCGCTACATGTGCACCAGATTGCATCTGGTAAATCTGAAAGAAAAGAACGGGTTATAGATATGCTTGAAAAAGTGGAGCTATCCGCCGATTGTTACAACAAATACCCACATGAATTTAGTGGTGGCCAGCGTCAAAGAATTGTAATTGCAAGAGCACTTATTATGGAGCCCAAATTTGTGATTTGTGATGAGAGTGTTTCTGCCCTAGACGTGAGCGTTCAGGCGCAGGTACTAAACCTACTTAACGACCTTAAATCCTCCATGCAGTTTTCGGCACTTTTTATCACCCACGACCTATCGGTGGTTAAATACATTAGTGACCGAATTATGGTGATGAACCAAGGGAAAATTGAAGAAATTGGGCCTGCCCATGAGGTGTACCATTCTCCTAAAAGCCTTTATACACAGGAACTTATTGCAGCCCTGCCTTAATTTTGGCAATTTTTACCTACTTTTGCAGCCTTCACTAAAAAATCATGCCGTAACATGAAATTATCACAATTCAAGTTCGATCTACCCCTTAACCTGATCGCACAAAATCCAACCAAAAGAAGAGAAGACAGTCGCCTTCTAGTAGTAGACAGAAAAAGTGGTCATATGGAAAACAAAAACTTCCGTGACATTTTAGAATACTATGATGATAAAGACGTTTTTGTAGTTAACAACACCAAAGTATTTCCAGCGCGCATGTATGGTCGCAAAGAAAAAACAGGTGCAAAAATTGAAGTTTTTTTACTGCGCGAATTAAACAAACCAAATCGTCTTTGGGATGTCATTGTTGATCCCGCAAGAAAAATTAGAGTAGGTAATAAATTATATTTTGGCGACAACGAAGAATTGGTTGCTGAAGTTATTGATAATACAACAAGCCGTGGTCGTACCATTCGTTTTTTATGGGATGACGATGATGAGAGCTTCAAAAAAATGTTAGAATTTTTAGGTGAAACACCACTACCTAAATATATCAAACGCAAACCAGACGAAGAAGATAAAGAGCGTTACCAAACGGTATATGCAAAGCATGAAGGTGCTGTTGCTGCTCCTACTGCTGGTTTACACTTTAGCAAAGAGCTTATTAAAAGATGTGAAATATTGGGTGTTCGATTTGCAGAAGTAACGCTTCACACAGGTTTAGGCACATTTAGACCTATCGAAGTAGAAGATTTGAGCAAACACAAAATGGACGCCGAGTACTACCAAATTACAGAAGAGGCTTGCAATATTGTAAACAAAGCCAAACAAAATGGTCGTCGTATTTGCTCGATTGGTACTACTACCATGCGCGCCATGGAAAGCAGCTTCACTGCCGAAAAATTATTGAAACCAAGCGAAGG
>JAGNTI010000221.1 GCA_017987615.1 Sediminibacterium sp.
CTAGTACGTCTTGATGTTTAAAATCATTGCCAATAGGTCCTGCGCGCCAAAACCCTTGCCCACCTTGTTCTTGAATACTGTCTATACGTGTAGCAGTAATTTTATTTCCATCAATATAAAAATAGGGCGGGATATCTAGTGAGGCCGTTATGCCATAAAAATAATCAAATCCAATTTGTGTGGGGCCGCCATTAATGGGCTTTGTAAAATCAATTTCTCCACTCGTTTGTTTAGCCCAGTCTAAACCTAAATGCCATTTGCCAATGCATGCTGTTTGGTATCCGTTATTTTTTAATAGTTGTGCTACTGTTATTTGATCGGGTGTAATTAAGGGTTTGTCATAACTCCATAAAACACCATTTTTTAAACTGGTTCTCCAGGCGTATTGGCCCGTTAATATGCCATATCTGGTGGGCGTACATACCGACGAATTAGAATGCGCATCTGTAAAAAGCATGCCTTCTTTTGCTAAAGCATCTACCCAAGGTGTAGCAATTTTTGATTTGTTATTGTAAGCGCTTACATCTCCATAACCAAGGTCGTCGGTTAATATATAAATGATATTGGGTTTTTGCCCATTAGCAATTATAGAGAAGATTAAAAAAGGGAGTAGAGTAAGTGCCCTAAATAAAGAGGCGTATTTGTAATTAGACATATTACAAATTACGAAAATCGTGCTTACAATAGGTCATGTTTGTAATTATTGCTAAATTGAACCATGCTCAAGCTTATGTCCAGATTACTTTTATTTATAGTACTACTATTTTCTACGTCTTTGATGGCGCAGGAACGTTATACCACAAAGCCAGGTGATCCAAATGGAATTAATAAATGGTATATGGGTAGGCAAATTGCCCAAGTAATGAGTCATTACGGTATTGATTGGCTAGAAAGAGAGGAGCGCGAAATGGAAGAAAATACAACGCAACTTTTAAAAAATTTATTGGTAAAACCAGGTATGGTTGTTGCAGATATTGGTGCGGGTAGTGGCTACCATAGTGCTTTACTTTCAAAAATGGTAGGGAATGGTAAAGTGTTTGCAGTGGATGTAGAGCCGGAAATGATTGCTTATTTAAATGCAAGAATTAAGCAGGAAAAACTATCACATATTGTACCGGTATTAAGTACCGAAAAAAATGTTGCGCTACCTGAAAATACGGTCGATATTATTTTATTGGTGGACGTTTACCATGAGTTTTCTTTTCCTTATGAAATGGCTTTATCTATGCGGTCTGCTTTAAAGCCTGGTGGTAAATTGGTACTTATAGAATTTAGAGCCGAAGACCCTACTGTGCCTATTAAAACCATTCATAAAATGAGTGAAAAGCAGTCCGTTAAAGAATTAAAAGCGGCAGGCTTTATATTTGAAAAAAATATGGATAACCTTCCATGGCAACACTGTATGGTGTTTACGAAACAGTAATGTAAGTATATGAAAGCACTCGTTTGTACCACACCGCATCAATTTGATTATACTGTTGCTCCAATGCCTGTGGCAGGTGAGGGAGAAACACTTTTAAAAATAGAGCGTATTGGTATTTGTGGAACGGATTTGCATGCGTACGAAGGCACCCAGCCTTATTTTAATTATCCGCGAATTTTAGGACATGAACTTGCAGCTACTATCGTTGAAACAAAAGCGGTTGGATTTACTGCGGGCGATAAGGTTACTATCATTCCTTATATGCATTGTGGAGCGTGTATTGCCTGCAAAAAAGGTAAGCAAAACTGCTGTGTTAACATGCAAGTTTTTGGTGTTCACATAGACGGTGGCATGCGCGAGTTTGTTACTGTGCCTGATACTGCACTTGTAAAAAGCGGTGGATTAAGCCTAGACGAATTAGCACTTGTGGAGCCACTGGCTATTGGTGCGCATGCTATAAAAAGAGCAAATATTGTGCCTAACGAATTTGTTTTGGTAATGGGCGCAGGCCCAATAGGCATTGGTATCGCTGCGTTTGCTAAAATTGCAGGGGCTCAGGTAATACTGATAGATGTAAATGATAGTAGGTTAGATTTTTGTAAAAATCTGCTGGATATAAAACATACCATTAATCCGTTAACCCAAAATGTAGTTGATGCTTGTAAGCTTATTACACATAACGACATGCCTACCGTTGTAATGGATGCAACAGGGAATTTAAACGCAATAAATTATGCCTTTGCTTATTTGGCACATGGCGGACGTTATGTGCTAGTGGGTTTGCAAAAGGAGCATATTAGTTTTAGCCATCCCGAATTTCATAAAAGAGAAGCTACTTTAATGAGTAGCAGAAATGCCAATTCACAAGATTTTAATTACGTTATTGATTGCATCAAAAAAGGACTTGTTAAGCCCTCTAGCCTTATAACACATAAAGTGTCATTTTCCGAGGTGTCAGAGCATTTTGAAAGCTGGCTTAATCCAGCTACTGGGGTAGTAAAGGCAATGGTTGTGTTTGAATAGCCTTTAAATACTAACACTTATTAGTATTTGTAATGATAGTGTGCATACATGGTAGGGGTAATATTTATTTAATACTCCTAAAAATTCAAAAAATCATATATTTAAAAAGTACGCCTATCAAATATTATTATATATGAATTTTAAAAATACAATGGTTTGTAAAACCAATGCATTGAATGTTTTTTTCAGGGTTGTAATTGCTTG
>JAGNTI010000222.1 GCA_017987615.1 Sediminibacterium sp.
AGAGAAGTGCAGGAAGAAACTGGATTACAAACAATAACGCTAGGTGCTTTTATTTGTAAGACCACACATAACTATTTTGATACATGGTTGCAAAAGGACGTAGTAAAGGAAACCCATTGGTACAGCATGAAAGCGGCAGCTTTGGACGCAGAAACTCTTATTCCTCAAACCGAAGAAGATATTGAAAAGCTTGAGTGGGTACTTTTGGAAAATTTACCACAATACCTGGTTCAAACCTACCCCACTATACGCAGTGTTTTTGATGCGTTTAACGGAGGTAGCCCAAAATTTTAAGCATCGATTGAGCGGTTTGCTCTTTAGCATATACCCATTCCACAAGTTTGCCACTTTTATCCCTTTCTACAATCACATGTTTAGGAGAAGGAATTAAGCAGTGCTTGATTCCACCATAACCACTAATTTGATCTTGATAGGCACCCGTATGGAAAAATCCTACATACAGTGGTTCTTTATTGGACTCTTGATCTTTAGGATCTAGGGTTTTAAGTTTGGGTAAAAACACTTCGTTGATATGTTCTTCGGAGTCGTAATAATCATGACTATCGCAGGTAATACCCCCTAGCACAACGCGGTGGTATTCATTATCCCATTTATTGACAGGGAGCATCAAAAACTTTTCGCCAATACCCCAGGTATCTGGAAGCGTAGTAATGAAAGATGAATCAATCATATACCAGCACTCTCTATCGTTCTGATTTTTTTCAGCTAATACACTATAAATATGTGCCATACTTTCACCAACGGTATAACTACCAAATTCGGTATAGATATTTGGCATGGGAACCTTAGCTTTTTTACAAGCCTTTTTAATATTGCTAACAATTTCATTGATCATGAACTGATAGTCGTATTCAAATCCTAGTGAGTGTTTGATAGGGAATCCACCACCAATATTAATAGAGTCTAACTCTGGACAAATCTTTTTTAATTGACAATACAGGTTGATGATTTTATTTAATTCTGACCAGTAATAAATATCATCTTTAATCCCTTTGTTTAAAAAGATATGTAACATTTTTAATTGAAACTTATCTTCAAAACCTTCAATTTCATCTACATAAAATTCTAAAATATCTTTTGCACGAATACCAAGTCTTGACGTATAAAAAGGAAAGTTAGGTTCTTCCTCAGCAGCAACTCTAATACCTACTCTAAAGGGTTGTTTGGCGCCACGTTTGTAGGCCATCAACTCTTCTTTGTTGTCAAGTATTGGAATTACATTTTTAAAACCGGTGTTGATGAGTTTGGTAATACGTGATGTGTAAGACTTTTGTTTATAGCCGTTACAAATGATGTAGGTGTCTTTGTTTATTTTTCTACGCTGATACAGTCTATTGATAATTTCAATATCGTAAGCATAAGATGTTTCTAAATGAATATTATGCTTCAACGCCTCTTCAACCACAAATGAAAAGTGAGAGCTTTTGGTACAATAGCAATAAAAATATTCACCCTCGTATTTGTGCTTTTTAAAAGCAGCCTGAAACATATCTTTTGCCTTGTTAATTTGCATGCCAATTTTTGGCAGGTATGTTAACTTTAAAGGGGTACCATGCTTTTCAATAATCTTTTTTAGATCTAAATCATTGAATTGTAAATAACCATTATCATTTACTTCAAAACCTGGTTGAGGGAAGTGGAATGTTTGGTTTACGAGCGAGGTATAAGTATTGTTCATTTACGCGGTTGCTTTAAAATGGGTGAACGACAAACTTGAAATAATAGATGTATAAACGAATAAAAAAACCGAACAGTATATATACTACTCGGTTTTTTTATATTATTTTTTACAGTAAGCTACCTTATTTAACTTGGTCAACTAAAGCTTTGAAGCTAGCTGGCTCGTTCATAGCAAGGTCTGCTAATACTTTACGGTTAAGTTCGATACCCTTAGTGCTTAATTTATTGATAAATTGGCTGTAAGTAAGTCCTTCTTGTCTAACCGCTGCGTTGATACGTGCAATCCATAATTGACGGTATTCACGCTTTTTAAGTTTACGACCTACATAAGAATAAGTCAAACCTTTTTCAACGATATTTTTGGCTACTGTATAAACGTTTTTACGTTTACCGTAGAACCCTTTTGCTTGCTTAAGAATTCTTTTTCTCCTAGCTCTCGATGCAACTGCATTTTTTGAACGTGGCATATTAATTTGTTTGAAAGCGCCTACCTATTTGGTAATTGCTGTTTGATAATGTTGTTTGTGAATGGTACTTCTAAAAATTAACCAGTATTAACCTTTAAGACGTAATAAACGAAGAACGAAGTCTTTGTTTGTAGAGTCAACTAAACCTTTTTTGTTTAAGGCTCTTTTACGTTTTTTAGATTTTTTGGTTAAGATGTGCCTTTTAAATGGCTTTTGGAAAGTTACTTCACCACTACCAGTGACTTTGAAACGCTTCTTTGCGCTTGAGTTTGTTTTTACCTTTGGCATGTTAATAATCTTGTTAAAGATTACACCCTACTGGCGGTCTTGCACAGGCGAGACACTTGTTGAGCCATTTGGGAAATTGGGATGCAAAATTATGGATAATCTCCTATTTGAGCAACTATTTCTTTTTACCTGTTTTAGGGGTAAAAATGGCAAACATACGTTTACCTTCTAGTTTAGGCATACTTTCTAG
>JAGNTI010000056.1 GCA_017987615.1 Sediminibacterium sp.
CCCATCATAATACCAAGTCCTAAAATAGCCGCCGAAAAAGAAGCCCAAGGGATTGCAGATTTTAACCAATCATGAGACTTGCGCATAAAGCCAGCCATTGCATATCCAAAAGGAATAATGGTACTAGCAAAACCTAAAAACAAAATAGGCGGATGAATCACCATCCAATAATTTTGTAAAAGCGTATTTAATCCCGTGCCATCTTTAATAAGCGTTAAATAATCGGGTCTACTTAAAATAGGCCAATCCATTTCATTTCTTAAAAGAGAAAAAGGACTAGATCCAATTTTATGGCCAAACAAATAAACGCCTAACACCATTGATGCCAAAAGCACTTGCGCAAAAGAGATTACAGACATTACGCCCGCCTCCCATTTTTTTGCAGTGAGCATGATAACAATCCCTAACACACAATGCCAAAAACTCCAAAGCATAAAACTTCCTTCTTGACCTTCCCAAAAACAACTCAGTAAATATTCGGGCTGTAACGACTTGTCACTATGCATGTATGCATACTTATACTCGAAATAGTGATTCGAAATAATAACATAGAGTAAAGAAAATGTAGCAAAAACACAGATGGCTTCTACAATAAAGAAAATACGACCAATTTTAATCCAACTTTTTGCATTGGGATCATTATGGTCTGCTACCCCACCTAAAAAAAACGCGATGGTTGCAACAACAGAAGCAACAAAAGAAACCAAGTTAAAAATATGCCCTGCTTGACCAAGCCACAAATGTTCGCCAATATAATTCATTGAAATAAAATTAAAGGATACAGTTAGTTAGTATAGGTAGTTTGACTTTTGTCGATTGAATTAGGATTGTCTTTATATTTTGATGGACACTTGAGTAAAATATCTTTGCACTCAAACTGACCATTTTGCACTTTGCCCTTTAACACCAAACGCTCACTTTTTTCCATGTCGGTGGGCTTGTTGTTGTGGTAAATTACTTTAATAGAATTTCCAAGGGTATCTACTGCTGTAAACGTTAAATAATTGGGGTCTTTGACAGCGTCATACACCAGCGGCTGCGTTTTATCAATTTTAGCAATCAAATTCACAAATTTACCTTCCTTTTCACGCGCAGACGCAATGGTCTCGTAAGTAGTTAAATCACCAGTGTAGCTGATGAGCACTACGATTGATGCGGCAATTAAGAGCAGGAGGATAATATGGGTCTTTTTCATAAATACGCTGATTTCTAGTACAAAAGTAGCCTAAAATGGATAATCTTGGTTGTCTTGTTTAAGCATTCAAGAATCTTTAACGTATTTCGAAAAATAGCTGCTAACTTGCGCCCTGTTTGCAATACAACCCAGTATGAGCCAATTATCCAACTTTGACCCAAATGTGGTCGGAAACCCAAATAACAACATTTTTGGACTCCCTTTTTCTGAAGCGGAATCTGCCCTCGTTTTACTCCCCGTTCCATGGGAAGTAACCGTGAGTTACGGAGCCGGTACTTCAAGGGCTGCAGAACATATTTGGAAGGCAAGTATTCAGGTGGATTTATTAGATACCGATGTGCCTGATGGCTGGAAAAAAGGATTTTATTTAAGGGAAACCAATAAAAAAATTCTTTTAAAAAGCGACTACTTACGCAAAGAGGCCGAACTCTTTATAGACTATATTTCTAAAGGTGAAATTGTTGGTAACAACAAATTCATGTGCAAGAGCCTCAAAGAAATTAATGAAGGCGGTGTAATGCTAAATAACTGGGTGTACGAACAAACCAACGAACTACTCGAACAAGGTAAACTGGTAGGCCTTATTGGTGGAGACCATAGCACACCGCTTGGCTATATTAAAGCATTAGCAAAAAAGCATGGCAGCTTTGGTATTTTACAAATTGACGCGCATTGCGATTTAAGAAAAAGCTACGAGCACTTTACCTATTCACACGCATCCGTTATGTACAATGTACTGAGCGAAATTGAAGGCGTTGAAAAATTAGTACAAGTTGGGATCAGAGATTTTTGTAGCGAAGAGTGGGATTACATTAATAATAGCAACGGAAGGGTTGTAACCTATTTTGATAAAGACATTAAAACCAGACAATACGAAGGTGAAACCTGGAAGCAAATAACGGATGAAATTGTGAATCAACTGCCTCAACTGGTGTATATCAGTTTTGACATTGATGGCCTTGATCCAAAACTTTGCCCAAACACAGGAACACCGGTTCAGGGTGGTTTTGAAAGCGAAGAGATACTCTACCTTTTCAAAAAAATAGTAGCCAGCGGCAAACAACTCATTGGCTTTGACTTTGTAGAAGTAGGTGTGGGTGAAACAGACTGGGATAGCAATGTTGGCGCTCACTTATTATGGCGCATGTGTAATTTGATGGTAAAAAACACCCCTTCAAATAGCTAAGATGGCAGGAAAAGTTTACGACTTTATTATTGTATTAAAGAAACGCTCTTTTGTTTTTATTAATTGGGTAAGTATTCTAATGATCGCACTTGCTGCGCTCCTACTATCGGTACAAGTTATTTTACACGGCTACCAGCAGACACTTATTTATATCACCATTATGCTTTCCATGATTGCATGGACAGCGTTTACTATTTTAAAAGAAAAAAAAGGAAGACCGGCATTATATAGGATAGCACTTTTACTAGGTGCATGGGGTATTTTTATTCAACCATATATATCATGGCTCGCTTTTGTATATGTGGCTGCCGCAGTGATAGAAAAACAAGTTAAATTTCCAGAAGAGATTGCTTTTGACGACGATGAAGTTGTCATCAATAGCTTTCCAAAAAAGAGACATAGCTGGGACGCTTTTGAAAACATTGTTTTAAAGGACGGACTCCTTACATTAGATTATAAAAACAATACCTTGTTTCAAAAACAAATAGAATCTGCTGTATCAAAAGAAGACGAAGCAGCTTTTAATGTATTTTGTCAAGAACGCTTAAACAAATAACATGCCACTACAACAGTCACCCTACATATTATATTCAGACGGCGAAGGAAATATTTACGAAGACACGAGTTTGTATGTGGTAGGTCGTGCCGGTTGGGATGCCATGCCCATAGATCCTGCCGATTGGATTGAACTTCCTGAAGGGGGTAATTTGTATGAATTACCTGGTAGACGTGGCATTGGACTAGATGTTGAAACAGGTGAAATGCGTTTATGTGACAAAGGCTGGGCCGTTGCCGCATTTATTCCACCCGCACATACCGGTTTATATATTGCCGCCTACGAAACAGAAGCAGAAGCCCCTACACTACCCTTGTTTTGCTACACAGCAGCAGGTTGGTTAGACAATAAAACCTATGTACCCGCGGTAAGAATTGAACAAGACATTAGACAAGAGTGTGCTGGATATGACGATGAAAAAATAGCATCTGGTACCGAGGTATTATTAGCGAATTATCCGCACAATAGACTTGTAAAACATTTGATGGAAAACTGCTGCATGACATACAACTGTCCTGCTGCGCGCAATTTTTCATTGTCTAGATGGGAATGTCCCGTGCCAACTTCTCCAGCATGTAATGCCAATTGTATTGGCTGTATTTCTTTTCAACCATCCGATGAAACCATTGTTTCTACGCAAGACCGCTTAACGTTTAAACCTACTGCCGAAGAAATTGTAGAATTTACGGTACCGCATTTAAACAATGCTCCATTCCCGCTTATTAGTTTTGGACAGGGTTGTGAAGGAGAACCACTACTCATGTGGGAAACGATTAGAGAATCTATTATTGAAATCAGAAAACACACAGACAAAGGCAGTATCAATATCAATACCAATGGCTCTAAACCAGACGCCGTAAAAGCCTTATGTGAAGTGGGTTTAAATAGTATTCGGGTAAGTACCAACTCTGCGCGTAAACATATTTATGAGCCTTATTATAGACCCAACAATTATCAGTTTGAAGATATCATTGAGAGTTTAAAAGTAATGCGCAGTTATGGCGGATGGGCAAGTATTAACTACTTTGTTTTTCCGGGTATGACAGATAGCGTAGAAGAATATGAAGCGCTTCGCAAACTTATTATTGATACCGATTTGACCATGATTCAGTGGCGTAATTTTAATATCGATCCGGACTGGTACATGGGTAAAATTGGCGTCAACGAAACCGGCGAAATGCTTGGTGTTAAACAACTCATGAGCCTTATTGCTGAAGAATTTCCAAAAGTAAAATTTGGATATTTTAATCCGCCAATAGAACGTATTAAAGGCAATTACGAAATGGATTTTGCCGGTGGACGCCCGTAATAATAGATATATAGGCATACTATTAGCAACTGTTGCAGCCATTATTTGGGCTGGTAATTTTGTAATTGCCAGAGGCGTGAACCAGCAAATACCTCCTATTACACTTGCCTTTTTTAGATGGTCGTTGGCCACAGTATTAATGCTTCCTATTGCATATAAGGCCTTTACAAAAGAGTGGCATATTTTAAATAAACACAGGCCTTATTTATTTTGGGTATCACTTTCAGGTATTGCAATATTCAACACTTGTTTGTACATATCAGGACACTATACCACCGCTATTAATATGGCGCTGATAAGCACTACTTCCTCTCCCATTTTTGCTACTACTTTTGCCATTATTTTTATTGGCGAACGCATCAATGCATTCAGACTCACTGGCATGCTCGTTTGTTTGTCAGGGGTATTATTACTGATTTCTAAAGGCAGCTTGCAAACGCTTATGTCTTTTACTTTTTCAATTGGTGATTTGTGGGCGCTGGCTGGTGCCATTGCATTTGCGGTGTACAATGTTCTTGTACGAAAAAAGCCAGCTACCATTTCTGCAACAACTTTTTTATTAGCCATTTTTGGACTAGGCAGCTTGCTAATTTTACCCGGTTTTTTAATAGAACAAGTAAACGCTGCTCCCATTGTTTGGAACAATTCACTTGTACTATCACTGATTTATTTGGGTGCAGGAACCTCGGTGGTTTCTTTTTTATGCTGGAATGCAGCCATTAAAAGAATTGGCGCAGGCACCACTGTTTTATTTGGGAACCTCATACCTATTATTAGCACCATCGAAGCCGTTTTGTTTTTACATGAGCCATTCCAAAAAATTCATATGATTAGTGCGGGTATTGTTATTTTTGGACTGATCCTGGCCAATTCAGGTCAACATAAAAAACAGTCGCAGCATGTTTGATCAAATAGATTCGATTACTTTACTCTTCTTGTGTACCGCTGCATTTGGTGCAGGTTTTGTAGACGCCATTGTAGGTGGCGGTGGGCTAATTCAAACGCCTACTGCGCTTATATTAATGCCTAATTTACCCGTAGCGACTGTAATAGGTTCTTTAAAAATCCCTGCATTTAGTGGCACTTTTTTTGCGGCTAAACAATACATCAAAAAAGTAAACATTGATTGGAAGCAAATGGCCCTCATGTGCACCGTTGCCTTTTCATTTGCATTTTTAGGCTCTGAACTATTAAGCAAAATGGGTAACACATATATGAAACCTATTTTATTTTGCGTTCTCATTGTTGTGGCGATATACACGTATACCAAAAAAAGTTTTGGTCAATCGCAGTCAAAAAGTCTTTCTAATAAAACGCTTTTACTCCGCAGTTTACTTTTAAGCGCCACAGTTGGATTTTATGATGGATTTATTGGACCTGGAACTGGGAGTTTTTTAGTACTAGGTTTTATTGCTTTACTCGGGTATGATTTTTTACAAGCCAGCGCGCATGCTAAAATGGTCAATTTGTCCACCAATTTTGGATCTATTGTACTCTTTTTTATAAAGGGAACCATTATTTGGGGTGTTGCCATTCCAATGGCAATTTGCAACGCGGTTGGGGGGCTATTAGGCGCTAAACTGGCCATTGCAAAGGGCAACCAATTTATCCGCGTCTTCTTTTTACTCGTTATTTGTGCTACTATTTTAAGATTTGGCTACGACGTGTTTTTCAAATAAGGGTTCTTAACTTTTTTTTAGGCCATTAAGGTGGATTACTCCCCCTAATAAGCGTTAATTTTCAACATTCAATTGAATTGACACCTTAACCCGTAGCTTTATAAGCTTAATACCTATTTACATGACCATTGGGTTTGAAAAAGAAAAAAACATTAAAGCAGGACTTATAACAGCTGTTATTTGTTTGTTGCTTTTTTGCATTTTCTTTTTTCTAACATGGGAACTTCCTCAAATACCAACGCCTAGTTTTGGCGAAGGCATTGAAGTTAATTTAGGCAATTCAGAAACTGGCTTTGGTACCGAACCACCTCAAGTACCTGGTGAAGCTGCCACAGAAACAGACAATACCAAAACAACCCCTCCTGCACAGGTCGAGGCTAGTAAGCCCATTCAAACCGATGCCAACGAAACAAATGAGGCAGCCGCTGTTTCTACAAAAACAGTAAAAAAAGAAGCGGTAACAACGCCTCCTGTTCCTACACCACCAAAACCTAAAGCCGTATTTGGTGGAGGAACTAGTACTACAACAAGTGGCAATAACGCCGATAGTTACAATGGAAAAACGGATCAGGGTATTGCGGGCGGAAAGGGCGATCAAGGAAAAACAAATGGTAATCCTAATTCAGATAGCTACACCGGTAATGGTGGCAATGGCACAGGCGGCCCTGCTGGTGCAGGCGGTGGCGTAAGCATTAGAAGTGGAAGTGGACTTGATGGAAGACGCATTACAAAACTTCCAAGTTTTGAAGATGATTTTAATGAAAATGCAAAAGTGGCGGTAGATATTGTAGTGAATGATAATGGACAAGTTATAAGTGCTACTGTAAACCCCAGAGGTACCACAACTACAAACGCTGGTATCCGAAATATTGCCATCAAAAAAGCAAAGATGCTCCGCTTAAATGCAGGCACTGATCCCGAACAAAAAGGAACGATTGTATTTAGTTTTAAGATTCACGAGTAAATGAATTACGAACAAACACTTGAGTATTTATTTACGCAACTTCCTATGTTTAGTCGTGTTGGTGCAGCTGCTTACAAAGCTGATTTAACCAATACTGTTGCACTTTGTGAGGCATTAGGCAATCCGCAACACCAATTTAAATCCATCCATATTGCAGGCACCAATGGCAAGGGTTCTACTAGTCATATGCTTGCATCTATACTTCAAACTGCTGGATATAAAACGGGTCTTTACACATCACCCCATCTTGTAGATTTTAGAGAAAGAATTAAAATTGATGGCGACTATTGTTCCAAAGATTTTGTTGTTGATTTTACAGAAAAAATAAAGCCACTTATTGAGGCAATTCAGCCTTCGTTTTTTGAAATAACCGTTGCTATGGCATTCAGTTATTTTGCGGAGCAAAAAGTAGACATTGCTGTTATTGAAGTAGGCCTTGGTGGCCGTTTAGACAGCACCAATATTATCACACCTGAGGTTTCAGTTATAACCAATATAGGACTTGATCATACCCAGTTTCTAGGAAATACCATACCTGAAATTGCTGGTGAAAAAGCAGGTATCATTAAAAAAGATATCCCTTGCGTTATTAGTGAATATACAGCTGATACTAGGCCCGTTTTTGAAGCAGCCGCTAACAATACGACCATAACGTATGCATCGGGTGTATATGGCATACAGCATACCAAATATGCACACGATTATTTACAAGTGGATATTGCAAATAATGTAACTGGAGCAACCAATACTTATTCACTTGATTTAAATGGAAGCTATCAAGCAAAAAATGTTTTAGGCGTATTAACTGCTGTTGGTATTTTACAAACCAAAGGCTGGAAAATAACGAATGAAAATATTGCAACGGGCCTTAGCCATGTAAAAGTAAATACAGGCCTGTATGGAAGGTGGCAAGTGATTGGAAATAACCCCACTACTGTTGTAGACGTAGCGCACAATGTAGCAGGCATTCAAACACTGCTCGCACAAATAGCGCTTATACACTACAGCCATTTACACCTTGTTTTTGGTATGGTAAAAGACAAAGACATTGAAACTGTACTTGCGTTATTACCAGCACACGCTACCTATTATTTTACAAAGGCACAAATTGAAAGAGCCATTGATGCGCAAGAACTGCATCAAAAAGCTGGTGTGTATGGTTTGCAGGGCAATACTTATTTAACCGTAAATGAAGCCATT
>JAGNTI010000057.1 GCA_017987615.1 Sediminibacterium sp.
AAATCGCTAGCCTGTTCTACAATTCCTTTTTCATTTAGTTGAAGCCCACTCACCAATAAATAAAAATCAACCCTTTCTTTTACAGACCTGTTGTTATTATACATGGAGGTCCGCTTCAATTCTTTGGCCAATTGATAACTACTCACATACGCTTTATTGGAAACAAAAGTTTGCAAATCCGTTAAACTTGCATCCATTGTATTTGGTAAAACGGGCGTTTGTGCAAGGCCTGAAAGCGCTATTACAAAAAAGCAAGCTGATAAAATATACGTTCGTAGTTTCATAAGTATGATACCCTTTATTACAAAGGTTTGTGTTTCTTTCTTAATAAAAAGCGAAAACCGTTTTAAAGGTAGCATTACCACCCCGTAAGGCCCTTTATTGAGGGCATTTGTGGAAAAACAGATAGATGACGTAAGTTTGTCAACAAAAGCAGGTAAATCTATGTACGAGCATCAAACTAACATACGTGTTAGATACGCAGAAACCGATCAAATGGACGTGGTCTATTATGGCAATTATGCCCAGTATTTTGAAGTGGGTCGTGTAGAAGCCATGCGCGCCATTGGACTCTCCTATAAAGAAATTGAAAAAATGGGGATTCACATGCCCGTGGTTACCATGGAAACCAAATACATAAGGCCTGCGCATTACGACGATTTATTAACCGTAAAAACGACGGTTCCTGAACTTCCACTCGAACATCAAATAAAATTTATCACAGAAGTTTACAACGAATCTGGAAAGCTATTGACGCAAGGAAAAGTAGTGCTGTATTTTATTGATGCAGCCACTGGAAAAAGGGCAACCATACCAGATAGCCTAAAACAAAAATTAGCGCCATTTTTTAGCGCATAATTTTTTACAACTTACTGATACATGTTATATATCAGGTACTGAATTTTCCAGCCATCTTTTAATTTAACAAATTGAAAGCTATCAATCCCTTTGTGTGAGAATACACCGTTACGGTGAAAGGTATAGGGCGCCCATGCGGTAGCTATTTCACGGTCGATATAAATAATTTCATCAAAAGAACGCTCGTCTAGCGATCCGGGCTGTTGCTTTGCAATATTTGCAATAAAATCAGTAGCTCTGCTGGTTCTTACAATCACCGAATCTTTTTGATTTTGCACAACATGCATGATAGCACCTGGTGCAAAGCAAGATTTAAGTAGCACAGTATCGGCGGTAAGCATCGCCTTAAAGGTTTGCTTGATAACATTTAATACCGCTGCTTTTTCGGAATCATTATTAGTTGTTACAGAAGATGTTTGCGCATTTGTTTGCGCCGATACTTGACCCGCAAGCAGGCACAAAAAACAAATCACCCAAGTAAGATGTTTCATAAAATCAATTATTAAATTTATACGCGGTAAGTATCCGCTTTCCAATTGTTAATAGACAGTTTGATTTCTTTGCCCGTTAAATTTTCTGCGGCTGCTTTAACTGCAAGCGCTGCAAACTCTTCGTCTGCTGCAAAACGTAGCGCAACAATTTGACCAATGCGCAAACTAGCTGGAAGTAGTTTTCCAGTTAATGCAAAATGTCTCAAATTTTCTTCGGCTCTGATGGCTCTATCTTGTGCCTTAAGGGCAAACATGCGAACAAAAACAAAAAAACATATAAAAATAAAGCCCGCAACACTTAATAAGGATGCACTATACAGTGCAGGCCCCTCGGCATCCGCCAAATTAACAAAGCTGCCAATCCAAAAAGCTAAAATGGCAAAAAAGGTAACTCCGTGCCAACCGGCCACTAACCTACTGTGGTTGCTGTAATTTTGTGTTTTCATAGGATGCAATATATTTATATTTGCCTGTTTGTGCTTACTATATTTACTTCGCACTAAATTTAAGGCCTAGCCATGGAAAAAGTGTTTGCATCCATCATTACTATTGGAGACGAATTATTGATTGGTCAAGTGATTGACACCAATAGCGCTTGGATTGCCCAAGAACTCAATAAGGCAGGCGTAACTGTTAAAAACAGAGTGGCGGTTGGCGATGTTTGGGAAGATATTTGGGCTGCACTAGATGCAGAAAGTAAAAAAGCCTCTATTGTGCTTTTAACGGGTGGATTAGGGCCAACTTCTGACGATATTACAAAACCTTTATTGTGTGAATATTTTGGCGGGAAAATGATAGTAGATGCCGCAACACTTGCGCATGTAACAGACATTTTTGAGCGCATTTTAAAGCGCCCCATGATTGAACGTAACGCCAAACAAGCAGAAGTTCCAGATTGTTGTACCGTTTTATTAAACGAGCGCGGAACCGCGCCTGGTATGCTTTTTGAAAAAGATGGTGTTCTATTTATTTCGATGCCAGGGGTTCCCCACGAAATGAAATGGATCATGGAACATCATGTAATTCCTATGATTCCAAAGCGTTTTAAAACGGGCATCATCAAACACAAAACATTATTAACGGCTGGCATTGGTGAATCTTTTTTAGCAGAAATGATTAAAGAAAATGAAGCAGCCCTGCCTAGTCATATTAAACTTGCCTACCTCCCTAATTATGGTATGGTTCGTTTGCGTTTAACCGCCGCTGGAGAGCCTCAAAATGAAGCCGTTTTAGATAAAGAATTAGATACCCACTTTAATAATTTAGCAACCGCTGTTAAGGATTATTTGGTGGTAAAAGAAGACATCCCAATGGCCGAAGTGGTGGGTCAACTCCTCTTAAACCAGCACAAAACCCTTTCTACTGCAGAAAGCTGCACGGGTGGCTATATCGCTCATTTATTAACGGCCAAAGCCGGCGCTTCGGCGTATTTTAAGGGCTCTGTGGTTAGTTATGCCAATGAAATCAAAGGCGATTTACTAGATGTTTCTAAAGAAACCATGGAAACCGTAGGTGTGGTTAGCGAAGAATGTGTTAGGAAAATGGCCATTTCGGCCCGAAAACTGCTTAAAACAGACTATTCTGTGGCAGTTAGTGGCATTATGGGACCAGGAGGCGAAACCCCCGAAAAGCCCGTAGGCATGGTTTGGATGGCCGTAGCGTCGGAAAATGAAGTGCGCGCACAGGTATTCCACTTTAGATTTGACCGTAAGCGAAATATTGAATTAACCGCCAATAGCGCCCTCAATATGCTCCGCCTTTTGATTGTGGATAATAGTTAATCCAATTTTAACCGCATAGCGTACTTTTGTACCTGACTATAAACCTCTAAGCAGTCTATGGCAATTGTTGATTTAGTGATGCCCAAATTGGGCGAAAGTATTATGGAAGCCACCATTTTAAAATGGAACAAGCAAATTGGAGACAATATTGCTGTGGACGAAACGGTACTTGAAATTGCTACCGACAAAGTAGACACGGAGGTTCCTGCTCCTTTTGCGGGTAAACTAGTAGAAATTTGTTTTCAGGTAAATGATGTAGCGCCTATTGGAAGCGTACTAGCAAAAATTGAAGTTGCCGGCGAAAACAATATGGTTGCAAGTGCACCTATAGAAACACCAACAGCTGCTCCTGCACCTTCTCCTATTGTTGAAGAAATTGAATCCATACCATATGTTCCTGCTGCACCTGTTAATACAGCACCGCAAGAAACAAGTAATACAGAAGCTCGTTTTTACTCACCGCTTGTTTTAAACATTGCACAAAGTGAAGGCGTAAGTTTAAGCGATTTAGAAAAAATTCCTGGCACTGGATCTGGTGGAAGGGTTTCAAAAAAAGATATTTTAAACTGGGTTGCTGCTAAAAAATCTGGAACAACGCCAACTGTTGCCCCGGCTGCTGCTGCGTCAGTTTCAACACCAGTTGTTGCGGCAACTCAAGCGCAATCTTCAACTGTTGCGGCTTCTCCTGCTCCATCAAACATAGCTAGCAGTGCTGCAGGTGTTGTTTTAAGTGGCGGTACAGAAATTATTGAAATGGACCGCATGCGCAAACTGATTGCCAAACACATGGTAGACAGTGTGCAAACAAGTCCGCACGTAACAAGTTTTTCAGAAGCAGATGTAACAAACCTCGTTCAGTGGAGAAATAACAATAAAGCCGCTTTTGAAAAAAGAGAAGGCACCAAACTAACTTTCACTCCACTCATTGTAGAATGTTTGGTGGCAGCCATGAAAAAGTTTCCGCTGATTAATTCAAGTTTAGACGGTGATAGAATTATCATCAAAAAGGATATTAATATCGGAATGGCTACTGCACTTCCAAATGGAAATCTAATTGTCCCTGTTATTAAGGGTGCTGATCAACTTAATTTAGTTGGCTTAAGCAAGTCTATTAATAATTTGGCGGACGCTGCAAGAAACAACAAGTTAAAACCAGACGATACCCAAAACGGCACATTTACATTTACCAATGTGGGTACATTTGGAAGCCTGATGGGAACGCCTATTATCAATCAACCACAAGTAGCCATCATTGCTGTTGGCGCTATTAAAAAGCGTGTGGCTGTAATTGAAACACCAAGTGGAGATAGCATGGCTATCAGACACATGATGTACCTATCACTTAGTTACGATCACCGCATTATTGACGGCAGTGTTGGTGCTAGCTTCTTAACAGAAGTAGCCAACCAACTAGAAGCCTGGGATCCAAATAGAACAGCATAATTACTGCAATAAACTACCGCAATAATTTATAGGGGGTTATTTAAGCCCCCAATCTCTGCCTTTCATCGTTGCTGGAACACCGTTTGCAATCCATGGTGCCGGCTTCTCTCCTTTTAATAAATAATCAAAGAATTGTTGTTCTCTAATTTGAATGTCTTTTCTATTTTTTCGCTCCACTAAATTGTGCGCTTCATTGTTATAGTTTAACATCCAAACTTTTTTACCAAGACGTCTTAACGCTGTGTAAAATTCAATACCCTGATACCAAGGCACAGCATCATCAGCATCATTGGCCATAATAACAAGCGGTGTTGTCACTTTAGGTAAATGAAACAATGGAGAATTTTCGATGTATAAATTTGGTTTCTCCCATAAGGTAGCACCAATTCTACTCTGTGTTTTTTCATATTGGAACTGACGGTTCATCCCAGGTCCCCAACGGATACCACCATAAGCACTTGTCATATTTACAACCGGTGCGCCAGCCCATGCTGCAGCATATAAATTGGTTCTAGTAATTAAATGTGCAATTTGATAACCTCCCCAGCTTTGACCTTGAAGTCCAATTTTAGTGCTATCGATATAGCCTTGTTTTACAACAGCGCGCGTTCCACTTAAAATATAATCGTAAGCGCCTTGTCCTGGATATCCTTTCTTATACCAGATATCTGGCACAAGTACCACATAGCCTCTGCTTACAAAAAATGAAATATTTAAACGAGAAGCCGTAGGTGTTGGCGGAACATAATTGTATAAAGTTTGATTGTTACGTTCGTAGAAATAAACAATCATCGGATACTTTTTAGTCGCATCAAAATTTTCAGGCTTGTATAAAATACCTTCTGTTAATTTACCTGTATACGCTTTCCAAGTAAATAATTCGGCAGTACCCCAATTGTATTCTTTTTGTTGAGCATTGGTAGCAGCTAATTGATTGGCAGCACCCCCATTTACACTAGAGCTATATAAAGCAGGTGATTGCACATAAGTTTCTTTGGTATAGAGTAATGCATCTGCATCTTTTGCTTTTTGAACCAGTGGGCTAAGTGCAACCTTTTCTTTAAATAAAACATTGAGTGTATTAGTACCATATACCATTGTTGCCAAACCCGCAGACTTGTCTTTTTCATCAAATACGCGAAGGAGTAATTGATCACCCGTTTTTATAAATTTTTGATCCCTATCTGTTGCAATAAAACGGTAAGAAATTTTATTTGATCTTCCAGCTGTTAAACAAATAGATTTTTGGATGCCGAGCGGATCCACCTGCCATATATCATACTTATCATAGAGTAAAACGTACTTGTCATTTTCTGTCCAACGCATAAGTCCATAAGCATTTGGATCATCGGGCACGTCATTTTCTTCGTCGTAGAGCGCAGTAGTAATATCTTTTGCAATTTGATTTGTTACACCTGTGGCGTGGTTGTATACAAAATATTTTTTTGCAGGCTCGTCGTAATACAAAAGTAAATTACCAGACACGCTAGGCTGCACGTTACCTGATTTTAAATTGGCTTTAATAAGTTTTGAAGACCCGTCTAATGGATTAATAGTATACACATCATTAATGGTAAAGCCCTGCCACTGAGATGCAATTCTTTTTCCTTCATCGGTGGCAGCATAAAATACAGCACCGTCACCCTCATTTGTTTGTACCACATTTCTAAATGTAGAAGATCCAAGTGGCACTACTGTATTAGAAGCAAAATCATATCTAGCAGTATACGCTCTTCTCAATTCTGTTTCTGCAGATCTTAATTGCATAGGCATAATTTGATCATCGTTGTAATGCCAAACATCTACGCTTACACGCTCAAACTCAGGCAAGCTGGTATCTTTTAATGGCCATAAAGGAGCGGTTCCAAAAAATAGTTGCGCACCCGATTTACTAAAACTAACCGCTTGGTTGTCGCTAATGATATGACCTGCAGGAACACCTTTAGAAGTTTTGGTCGCAATAGCTACTGCAGAATCTTTACCATCCGCGAAATAATACAATTGATAAAATTTACGCACCGCTTTTGCAGCACTATCTCTTTCGGCAACAAACGCAAGTTGTTTACCTGCTTCGTCTAGTCTGAATAATTTGGCGTCATTAAATTTAGTAAGAATGGTAGAAGCTTTCATGCTAGACAAATCCACTTTTACAATGGTTGCCGTAGAACCAGCCACTCCATTTTTTTTGGTTTTTTTAAGTACCAGTGTGGTTCCTTTTTTATTAAAATAAAAATCACTCACCAATGGATATTTGGTTTCGGCACCTGAATTTAAATTCATTAACACCAGCGTTGTTCCTTCCTCTACATTTTCTTCTGCTGCTTTAGCAGGCATTGCAGGAGTTTGTAAAACAGACATTCCTTTTTGAGCGGCATTTGTAGCTTTTAAACGAATGCTATCTGCGGCACGCACCAAACTATCTGCCATCGCAAACAAAGATTTAATTTTAGCTGCAGAATCAAGTGCTGCTTTTGTTTTTGGCACTTCAGGCAGTTCTTTATCCAATAAATAAGCCATCCATCCACCAGCATCATCTGGTAGTTTAAATGATTTAAGACGAGCTATTTTAGTAATGTTTTTATCACCAAGTTTCACAACACCTAAACTATCTTTTGGCATTTCATCGGGTCTCTTCTTTTTAATTTTTGCATCACGTGTTTGCGCAAAGGTTGGCTTGATACGAAAAATAGCATACTTACTATCCTCAGATAACACAACGCCAACCCCTCTTGGAATAACTAACTTATAGTCACCTTGTAAAGACTGAAGTACAAGCATCCCATCTCCCTCTTGAGGGTTAATAGCATAAGCAACATATTTACCGTCATTACTAATAGCACGATCTGCAATAGATTGCCAATTGTCATAGACCGTGTGGTCTAACGGCTTTTTTTGAGCCTGAACAGCAACAGTTATTACGAGTAACAATAAGATAGAGAGGTAACGCATAAAAAAGCATTAAATAGTTTCAAATAGTATAGCAATTTAATACGTGAATGAGCACAAATGCATAATTGCCAATAGTCGTATTCTACATTTTATACCCATAAATGAACAAAAAGTGGGTTCGTCGGTAAAAAGCAAAAGATAGACCCCTATTTTTCTTTAACTTTCTTGCACAAACCATTTCTATGAAAAAAGTAATAGGCTCTTTAGCCCTTGTAATCGTTGTTTTTGTGAGCGCAAGTGCTCAAAAAGCAACCGTGCAAAAACTATGGACTACCGATACCATTTTAAAAATACCAGAATCTGTACTAGTGGATGACAAAGAAAACTGCATTTGGGTTTCCAATATTGATGGCGCATCTAATGGTAAAGATGGCAAAGGAAGTATTAGCAAATTATCAAAAACAGGCACGCCCATTAATTT
>JAGNTI010000058.1 GCA_017987615.1 Sediminibacterium sp.
TGGCGGAATGGATATGATGCAATAAAAATATTTGATTTCCGATGTTAGCGGTTCTTACCCGTTAACATCGGAACAAAAGAAAAGATATCAAAAGACTCTTCGGTAATTTCACCGTTACTGTCTTTACTTATTCGGATCATTCTTTGCTGATCACCATCTCCCTCATTTACAGGCAACACCATAATACCGCCTGGCTTTAATTGTTCCACTAGTTTAGGTGGAATAAAAGGCGCTGCTGCTGTAATAATTATTTTATCAAAAGGCGCATAGGTTGGGAGTCCTTCAAACCCATCACCAAAGAAAAATTTAATGGTTGGATACTTGGCTTTAAAAACATAGTCTTTGTGTAAGTCGAATAGCTTTTTTTGTCGCTCAATAGTATACACTCTTGCACCCATTTCAGCCAAAATAGTTGCTTGATACACACTCCCTGTTCCAATCTCTAACACTTTGTCTGACTTATTTATTTGGAGCAGTTGAGTTTGATAAGCCACCGTATGAGGATGTGAAATTGTTTGCCCTTCACCAATTGGAAAAGCGCGGTCTTCATAAGCCTGTGTTACAAATGCCGAATCTAAAAAATAATGCCTAGGCACTGCATTAATAGCCGTTAAAACGGATTCGTCGGTGATGCCTTTTTCGCGAAGCAAATCCACCATTTGTTTACGAAGTCCTTTATGAACGTGTTTGTCTTCTAATTTTTGCTGCATGATAAACCCTATGCCAAAGACATGTCTTTAATAATTCGTTGAATTTTTTGATTTAATCCTGCAAAAGTATCGTCGTAGGCTTCTTTTGAGGCAAGAGTCGTATGCACGCTAAAATAAAATTTTATTTTAGGCTCTGTACCAGATGGCCTTGCAGAAATTTTACTTCCATCGGCGGTCATAAATTGAAGCACATTGCTTTTTGGCAATTGCAACTTCCAAGTTTCACCACTTACTAAATTTTTACCGGTTTGCATTTCGTAATCCAACATTTCTACCACTTCAGATCCATCAATAGCTTTTGGCGTATTGGTGCGGAAGCCCTCCATCATGGCTGCAATTTCTTTTTGCCCATTCATCCCCTTTTTGGTAATACTAATGAGCTGCTCATAATAAAAACCATATTGCATGTATAGCTCTATCATTTTATCAAATAGACTTCTTCCTTTAGCTTTTTCATAAGCAGCCATTTCACATAGTAAAGCAACTGCACTAATCGCATCTTTGTCTCTGATTTCATTACCAATCATGAGTCCAAAACTTTCTTCCCCACCAATTACATAGTTTTCGTTGGCTTCTTTTTCTTTGATAAGCTCGGCTATCCATTTAAATCCAGTCAGCACATTGTAACATGCTACCCCATTTTGTTTAGCAACTTCATTAATCATAGCTGTTGTAACAATGGTAGAAATAACCATATCATTGGACTTTGCAATACCCTTTGCCTTACGAGCTTCTATGAGGTATGCAAATGCTAAAACGGCTGTTTGATTGCCATTCATGAGCACCCATTCACCCTTATGATTTTTAACGCCAATACCCACCCTGTCAGCGTCTGGATCTGTTCCTAATAAAATATCGGCATTTATTGATTTTGCCATAGCAAGTCCCATAGCCATGGTTTCACTTTCTTCGGGATTGGGATAACCCACCGTAGGAAAATTACCATCAGGTGTTGCCTGCGCTTCCACGATATGTACATTGGTAAATCCAAAACGGGACAACACTTCTGGAACAAGTGTAATACCTGTTCCATGAATGGGCGTGTACACTATAGATAAATCATGCTGGGCTTGAATTACTTCTGGATAAACGCTTAAGCTTTTAACCATGTTGATATATGCCTCATCCATATCATGTCCAATCAGTGTAATATTTGCTTCACCACCAGTCCAATTTACCTCATCAACACTTGTAATGGCTTCTACTTCCCTAATCACATTTTTATCATGCGGTGGCACGAGTTGACCTCCATCATTCCAATAAGCTTTGTATCCATTGTATTCTTTAGGATTGTGCGAAGCTGTACAAACCACACCCGCCTTGCAACCCAGGCGTCTAATAGCATAACTTAATTCGGGGGTTGGACGTAGCGCTTCAAACAAATAAACTTGAATACCATTTGCAGCAAATACACCTGCAGTGGTTTCGGCAAAAAACCTACTATTGTTTCTGCTGTCATGACCAATTACAACAGATATGGGCTCACTGCCATAAGTTTTTTTAAGGTAGTTGGCAAAGCCCTGTGTAGCCATCCCTACCGTGTATTTATTCATTCGGTTGGTACCCACACCCATAATACCGCGCAGGCCACCTGTGCCAAATTCTAGGCTTCTATAAAAAGAATCGGCTAATTCATCTGGTTGCAAACTGTTAATTGCATTTTTGGTTGCCTCGTCGTAATTGCCAGAAAGCCACACCGAAACTTTGTCTTGAATAGAATGATCCATAAAATAAGATTGAATAGTCTACAAAAATAATAAAAATTACGCCTTGGTTTCTACACAAACACCTTCAATTTCGCTACCCTCAACGAGTACCCGAATATGGTCTTGCAATGAAGTTGAAATTGACAGCCCCACATAATCAGGTTTTACTGGATAGTGGCGGTACATCCTTTCTACCAAAACCAAGGTTTGAATACTCACTGGATAAAAATCGAGTAATGGTTTGATAGCATACAAAAGTGTTTTACCACTATTGGATACATCATCCACTAAAACGATATGCGCTCCAGTAAAATTAGCAGGTGCACTATACGTAATTGTTGAAGGCATTTCCTTGTCTAAAGAAGCTTCCAAAATAGTGACACTACACTGAACATAAGGAGCCAATAATTCGGCTATTTTATGGGCTATCACCACCCCATTATTTCGAATTCCTATAAATATCAACGACCTCGTAGAAGGCGCAATATTTTCAGCTAATTCAAGTGCCATGCGGTGCATTTTTTGCTGGGCCGCAGCAGCAGACAAAATAGAATTATGGGGTTCCATTATCGCAGATTTAGTACCAAATGTAACAAGAATATTTGCACAATACGAACTGAAACACAACTAAATAAAACAACTTATCTTTACCCCCTAATTGCGCACCATGGAAATGATAGCCCCACTGATTTTTTTAGCCCTTTTGGGTACCGCAGGCTTCCTTTTTTATAAAAAGGCCACCCTCATTAAAAAAACCATTTTTTTGGGCAAATCAGAGATTCAATACAACGAGCCAGGCCGCAGATGGAAACAAGTATTACTGCTTGCGTTTGGACAAAAAAAGATGTTTAAAAATCCTTTGGTTGCTTTTTTACATCTTATCATTTACGCTGGATTTATCATTATCAATCTAGAAGTACTAGAAATTATTATTGATGGTATTACAGGAAAGCACCGTGTATTCTTGCCATTTATTGGTAGTTACTATAGCCTATTTATCAATGTATTTGAAGTGCTCGCATTTAGTGTAACGGTTGTATGTGTGATTTTTTTAGTACGCCGTAATATCCTTTACATTAAAAGACTTGCGAGTAATGACTTAGCGGGTTGGCCAAAAACAGATGCGAATCTGATACTTGCCGTTGAAATTGTTTTAATGAGCTTATTTTTTTTAATGAATGGCGCCGATCAAGCGCTACAAAATGTACAAGCACCTCATTACGAACCAACGGGATCTTTTCTTGTTTCAAGCATGTTAGTACCCAGCTTAAGTACTTTATCTACAGATACACTTGTGCTTATTGAACGGAGTGCTTGGTGGCTGCACATCATAGGTATTTTAGCATTTTTAAATTACCTGCCTTACTCTAAACATTTACATATCGTACTTGCATTCCCAGCTGCCTACTACAGTGCATTAGAACCAGCAGGGAAAATGAAAAATATGCCGTCGGTACAAAATGAAGTTTTGTATGCTATGGATCCAACGAAAGCACCAACAGATGCTGCACCACCCGCTACATTTGGCGCAAAGGATATTTTTGATTTGAACTGGAAGAGTTTAATGGAGGCATACAGTTGTACAGAGTGCGGAAGATGCTCTGCTGCTTGCCCTGCCACAACAACGGGTAAATTATTAAGCCCGCGTAAAATTATGATGGCAACTAGAGATAGACTCGAAGAAGTGGCTCAAAACATAAATCAGAATAAAAACTTTGTTGACGATCAAAAAACACTCTTACACAATTATATCAGCGTTGAAGAATTAAGGGCATGTACCACTTGTAATGCATGCGTAGAAGCCTGTCCTGTTAGCTTATCTCCTCTTGATATTATTATGGAATTAAGAAGATCATTAATTATGGAGGAAAGTAATGCACCATCCGAATGGAACAATACTTTTTCAAATATTGAAAACAATTTTGCCCCTTGGAAATTTTCGCCAGAAGACCGTGAAAACTGGGCAAAAGAAATCTAATCATCTACTACTATGAAAGTAAATACAATGGCCGAAATGATGGCTTCAGGAACAATGCCAGAATACTTATTTTGGGTTGGTTGTGCAGGAAGCTTTGACCAGCGAGCTCAAAAAATCACTAAAGCATTTTCACTTATTTTAGATAAAGTAGGTATTAGTTATGCCATATTGGGTAAAGAAGAAGCATGTACTGGCGATCCTGCTAGAAGAGCCGGCAACGAATTTTTATTCCAAATGATGGCCTACCAAAATATTCAAGTAATGAACGCTTATGGTGTTAAAAAAATAATCACCACCTGCCCACACTGCTTTAATACCATTAAAAACGAGTACCCAGAGCTTGGTGGAAATTATGAAGTGATACACCATACAACGCTTTTACAATCACTTATCAATGAGGGTAAAATTATATTAAAAGAAGGCGGCGCATTTAAAGGCAAAAAAATATCATACCATGATAGCTGTTATTTAGGCCGTGCGAATAATATTTATGAAGCCCCACGTAAAGTGCTAGAGATTTTAGACGCTGAGCTTATTGAAATGAAAAGATGCCGCTCTAACGGACTATGCTGTGGTGCTGGAGGTGCACAAATGTTTAAAGAAGAAGAAGCAGGCACTACCAGAATCAATATAGAAAGAGCAGAAGAAGCAGTGGCTACCGGTGCTCAAATTATTGCATCTGCATGTCCTTTTTGCAATACCATGATGACAGACGGCATCAAAAACAAAGAAAAAGAAAATGAAATGGCGGTGCTAGATATAGCAGAGCTCATTGCAGAAAGCATGGCATAACTTAAATAAACAATCATGAATTTTTCTATAGAAGCGCATATTCCTTCCGATTTTAACGATCATGCACGTGTTTGGATTTTTCAGAGCAGCAGGTTGTTTATCATGTCGGAGGCTTTTGAAATTGAAAGCATTTTAAATGACCATTGCAGTGGCTGGAAAAGTCATGGACATGCGGTAAAAGGGTATGCTAATTTATTTTTTGGCCAATTTATTGTGGTAATGGCCGACGAAACGGAGGCCACCGTTGGTGGCTGCAGCACAGACAGCTTATTCAGAATCATCAAGCAAATTGAGGCGCTATGCAAAGTCAATTTATTTGATAGACAAATGCTTGCCTTTTTAGTAAAAGACAAGATCCAACTGTTACCTCTCGCGCAAATTAAATATGCCGTATCTAACAATCATATCAGCCCCGATACGATTTATTTTAACAACACAGTTGGAACAAAAAAAGAATTGATGCAAAACTGGATGATCCCTATGAGCGAGAGCTGGCTCGCAGCAAGGGTTTAACAGGCTTTGTAACCACTTTATTTAATTGATAACTAATAGCGATTCTGTAATTTCTTGTATTACTTGAGCTAAAAGATTCTAGATTAAAATTAGCACCGTAAACAAATGTTTGAAACTGCTGCTGTGTTGTAGGGTCAATAATATTAATAGACACAATTAAACGGCGGTCAAAAAATTTACGTTGCACCCCTAAATTAACCGTTAAATTACTTCTACTTCTACCCTGCGGATCTGCAAAATTATTATAGCGCGCCGTGCCTTCAAAAGTTAGCAAATTACTTGGGGTAAAATTATAATTGAGGCTGGTATAAAAAGTAGCGCCATCCCGGTACTTGTACAATAATTTTTCTGAAGCGCCGTACCTATTAAATGTATACCCCGCACTCCCATTCATTCTAAATTTTTTGGTAAAAGTATAGCCACCCCAAGCACTTGCTTCATACTCTTTTCTATCAGCAATGTTTTTCCAAGTTACTTCGGTTTTACCACCCGATTGCAATGTTCGTATGCTATTAAACACCTGCGTTAACTGATTGTACCCAAGTGATGTATTAACGTAATATTTACCTTTTACATAACTAAAATTCCAATCGTAGTTGTGCGACAAAGTGGGTTCTAAATAAGGATTTCCAAATCTTATATTATAGGGATCACTATAGTCAACATTGGGGTTTAATTCACCAATACCAGGCCTTCGAATGGTTGCCCTATAAACAAGGGTGGTATTCATTTCTTTTGAGAACTCTTTACGAAGGGTAAAATTGGGAAGTATATTCCAATAGCCATTGTCTACATCACTTGCATTCCCCTTTAAAAAAACAAACTGCAAATTGGTATACTCGGCCTGAACACCAAAAGATAAGCGGTACTTACTTTTAAAATTATACGATAGGCCAGCTCTAGCTGTTGCTACGAGCTGTTCGTTGGTAAAATCATTACTTAATAAATCATTGGTTGCAAACACCTGATCCGACTTACGATAAAACAGGGTATTGACACGACCATGGTACCAAGTGTTTAAAACAGAAACCCCTCCATTAAAATTATGCTGCTTGGTTTTTAAAGGACGTAAAAAATCGACCCTTAATGACGCCGAATTGTTGTCTGTATTAAAGAGTTGCCTTTGCGTAGAATCTACCCCCGTTGGTGTTTTATCAGGAAAAAGAAACTGCTGAAAAAATGTTCTATTATTATGGGAAGTTGATAAATTGGCATTTGCTATAAAGCGTAAATAACCAGGTCCTGTTTTTTGTTTGATATTATAACTCCCAGATAATACATGATTTAAACCGCCGCCCACACTGTGGTTATTTCGGTTGCTTAACCGGTAAATTTGCTGCTGGTTGTTGATATTGGTATATGTAGTAGTAGCGTTATTATCAAATGAATTTGGATTGAGCTGATACGTAAGCGAAAGGATATGTTGTTTGTCAAATTCATAATCGGCCTGCGCTCGAAAATTAGGCCTCGATGAAAAATTGGTATACCTGTTTTGTGTATTAAAATAATTGGTAGAATCTTTATAAATATTTTCTCTTTTGGAATAACCATTACCCGTAATGGTACTAACACCCACACCTCCATTTAAATTCAATACTAGTTTTTGATTGCGATAGCTACCATTAGCAGATGTTGATGATTCACCTCTTGTTCCAGCACTCACATTTAACCTTCCAACCCATCCAATTTTTCCTTTTTTGGTAACAATATTAATAACGCCACCTGTTTCTGTTGCGTATTGAGGTGGAGGGTTTGTCATAACCTCAATTTTATCAATACTATTGCCTGGCAAACTCTCTAATAAGTCTTGGAGCTGTTGCGCATTTAAATCGGTGGGCTTGTCATCAATTAATATGCGAGGCTCTTTTCCTTTTAACAATATTTTCCCGTTAGGATCATTGTTAATAAGGGGCATATTTTTTAATAACTCGGCAGTAGTTGCTCCACCACTTAAAGCACTTTCACCAACATTAAAAATAATTTTATCATCCTTGTTTTCTATAAGCGGCTTTTCGGCATATACAATTACTTCAAAACTAGCTGCACCAGAAATGTTTAGCTTAACATCACCCAAATTAAAGTCGTACCGTTCTTCTCTTAAATAAATACTGTCAATTTGTAAATCCGCGTATCCTACCATAGAGGCTTTGAGCTTATAATATCCAAATGACA
>JAGNTI010000059.1 GCA_017987615.1 Sediminibacterium sp.
TGCTTTTTTAGGAGCTGCTTTTTTTACTGCTTTTTTCACAGCTTTTTTAGCTACTGGTTTTTTTGTAGCAGCTTTTTTTGGAGCGGCTTTTTTTACTGCTTTTTTAGCAGTTGGTTTTTTTGCAGCAGCTTTTTTAGGAGCGGCTTTTTTTACTGCTTTTTTAGCAGCTGGTTTTTTTGCAGCAGCTTTTTTAGGAGCGGCTTTTTTTACTGCTTTTTTAGCAGCTGGTTTTTTTGCAGCAGCTTTTTTTGGAGCTACTTTTTTTGCTTTTGCCATGGTATTGTTGTTTGTTTGGGTTAAAAGTTGAACTGTAAAGTTAAAATATATTTCGACAATACGTAAAAAATAATTTCATTGAAAACCGCCAGGGTATAAGCCCTGCTTTCATTTGATCAATTAGTATGTATCTTTGAAAAATGACAGCACAACCTAGCAACCCTAAAAAAACTTTAATCATTGGTGCTTCCGAAAATCCGGAGCGTTATAGTTATTTAGCTACAAAATTATTAGTAGCGCATGGACATCCTGTTGCGTGCATAGGTCTTAAACCAGGTCATATAGATGTTACGCCCATAGTTACCGGGGAGCCCGAGTTAACAGATATCCATACCATTACATTGTATGTGAACCCTGCGGCTCAGCACGCACTGATACCTTATTTGTTTTCATTGGCGCCTAAACGTATTATTTTTAATCCGGGTACCGAAAATGAAGCATTTACGATGGTTGCAAAGCAAAAAGGGATTGAAACCATGGATGCATGCACGCTTGTGCTTTTAAATACAGGCCAGTATTAGTTCATGTATTGATATTTGATTAACCCCCGCCACTAGCGCTCCAATTGGCCCGGTCTAGTGTACGGTATTGGACGGCTTCTGCGATATGTTCAGGTAAAATGTGTGGTGCGCCTGCTAAATCTGCTATCGTCCTACTAACTTTTATGATGCGGTGATAAGCTCTGGCACTTAGGTTTAATTTTTCCATAGCCGCAGCTAATATGGCTTTGCTATTAGGCCCCAGTGGGCAAAAATCAGCCAATTGTTTATTTGAAATTTGTGCGTTGGTATAGGTATTGACGCAGTGTTCGTATCTGTTTTTTTGAATAGCCCTAGCCGCTAAAACCCTTTCTCTGATGCTATTTGATTCTGATGGTCGGGAGCTGCGATCCAGTTCATGATGTGTTACGGGAGTTACTTCTACATGAAGATCTATCCGGTCAAGTAACGGTCCCGACACCCTATTTAAATATTTTTCTACGGCGCCCGCCGGACAGCTGCAGGATTTTGTTGGATGATTGAAATAACCACAAGGGCAGGGGTTCATGGAAGCAATCAGCATAAAGTTGGCTGGGTATGTGAGCGACATACTTGCTCTGGCGAGACTTACCATGCGCTCTTCCATGGGTTGACGGAGCACTTCTAAAACAGATCTTTTAAATTCTGGTAGTTCATCTAAAAACAAAACACCATTATGCGCCAGCGAAATTTCGCCGGGTTGTGGATGACTACCACCGCCAATCAGTGCAATGTCAGAAATGGTATGATGCGGTGACCTAAAAGGCCTTGATTGCACCAAATAGGAGCCCGCGGCTAACTTGCCAGCTACACTATAAATTTGAGTTGTTTCTAGGGCTTCTGCCACATTTAAGGGTGGCAAAATGCTAGGGAGTCTTTTTGCAAGCATGGTTTTTCCTGCGCCAGGCGGTCCAATTAAAATCACATTGTGTGACCCAGCCGCCGCAATTTCTAGGGCGCGTTTAATATTGTCTTGCCCACTCACTTCACTAAAATCGATATTTGAAAGGGAAGGGTCTGTGTTTAAAAAAGTTTCAGGGTGTATTTGGTGTGTGGGGGTGCATGTTCCAGCAGCAAAAAAGTTGACTACTTCTTGTAAATGAGATACGCCATAAACGTTTAGTCCTTTTACCATGGACGCTTCATTGGCATTGGCAGCGGGTAAAATAATGCCAAGTGCATTTTCTTTTTTAGCCCGAATGGCCATGGCCAGTGCACCCCTGATAGGATGAATGGTTCCATCTAAACCAAGTTCTCCCATGAGCATGTACTTATGAATTTGTGCTTCTTGGATAAGTTGGTCACTAGCGGCTAGTATACCAATGGCAATGGGTAGGTCAAACGCGGAGCCCGTTTTTTTGATATCAGCTGGCGCTAAATTGATGACCACTTTAATGCGTGGCATACTAAAGCCATTTGATTTTATAGCGCTCTCTGTTCTTTGTAAACTTTCTTTAATAGCAATGTCCGGAAGGCCAACAATTTGATAGCCCTGACCCATACTAACATTTACTTCTACAATGATGGTAATGGCGTCAACGCCCATTACTGCGGCACCCATAGTTTTTACAAGCATACAAACACTTTGATACTTGTAGAAAGGTAAGGGCTACAATGCCTTATAAAAACGGCACCGAATAAATACCTGAAATGATTGCTGAATGAAAAAAATTAGAGGTTTTGTAATAAATCCACAACGCCTTCTCTTTTTAAAATGAGATAGCCTAAGCGGTCATCACTAATGCCTTCTTTTAAATGGTAATGAAAAACAAGTTCACCATCATGAACACTTGTTTCAAAATATTTGAATTGAATATTGGAATACTGTTTTAAGTTGGCGCCAATTTCGTAGAGGTGTGTTGATAATATAAACAATGAAGGTTTGATTTTGCGAAGACCCTCAATAACAGCCGTGCTGCACTTCATAGCATCTTCTACATTGGTACCTTTAAAGAGTTCGTCGATGAGGATGAGCCAGTTTTTTCCGTCGTTAATTTTTTCGATGGTATTTTTTATGCGCTTTACTTCGTTGTAAAAATAGCTTTCTCCTTTAATGATATTGTCCATCACATTGATGTTACTAAGCAGCCCATCAAATAAAGTGAGCTCCATTGTTTTTGCAGGAACGCCCATGCCCAAATGTGCCAGATAAACACTAATACCAACGGCTTTAATGAAAGTACTCTTACCCGCCATGTTGGCGCCGGTTAAAAATAAAAAGTTGCTTTCTTTTTCGAGCGTAATATTATACGAGGTAGGCGTTTGTAAAAGTGGATGGTAGCAACCCGTTGCTTCTATACATGCAGTAGGTGCGGTTGTAAAATTAGGAAAGCAAAGGTCCTGTGCTACAAAAACACGCGCCAAACTTTGGTAAGCGTCCATGCTGCTGTACAAATCTATCAGGTCATAAAAATCTTGCTTATGCCTTGTTCGGATCTGACCCGCAATACTTAACATTTGTTGCGGCGTTGCCGTTTTAGTGTCTATGAGTCTAAGCGCCGCAAGTGCTGGCTTGCTTAATTTTTTTTCGATGTTAGCGGTCCAACTTGCAATCATTGGATGATGATTGTAGTCTAGTAAAAGTTGGTGAACCGCAAACATTCCATTCAAAAAATCGGCGCAGTGCGTAATCGTATATTTAGTTAGCGCATAATCTGGCGCGTGAAATATTTTATACCAGTTACTATTAAAATAAGTGGGCTGTTGTGGGTATGGGTCAAACTGTGTTTCGTAGTATTTGGCTACCACCATAATGGTGCCGTTGGTAATGCTAATAGGCCAGTTAGGCAGCGTATTTACAAGGGCCTGAATAACGGCCTGTGTATCTTTTATTTTTTGAATGCTACCAAGCGGGTTTTCGACAAGGTAACGAAGCATTTCTTTACCGCCAACCGTTCCAGTTTGATTGAGGTAATGGAATATAGAAACAGACTCGTCGCTGTTAAATATGGAGAGGTCGTGAAGGGTATCTTTATCTACCTGCATAATTTAGGATCTGTTAAACTGAAGACGCATTCCAGTCTTAGATTCATCAAATCCTCCATTTCCATAAACCATATGACCATTTACAAAAGTTTTTGAAACCGTTGCGGGTTGGGTAAAGCCTTCGAGTGGGCTCCATCCGCATTTGTATAGGATATTTTCTTTGGTAATGGTTTCTGGGGTATTTCTGTCAAGTAATACTAAGTCGGCGTAGTAGCCTTCTCTAATGTACCCGCGGTTATTAATTTGAAAACAGCGCGCTGGTGCGTGACTCATTTTTTCTACTACACGCTCAATAGTAATTTTTTGCTCGGCTACATAATGTAACATAAGACCAAGTGCGTGCTGCACGAGTGGAAGTCCTGCATGTGCATGCAAGTAGTCTTCCTGTTTTTCTGCCCAGGTATGCGGGGCATGATCGGTGGCAATAATATCAAGGCGGTCATCTAGTAATCCTTCCCATAAAGCCGTTTTATGATGAGGCGCTTTAATAGCAGGGTTGCATTTTATTTGATTGCCTAAACGTGCATAGTCGTCGGAAGTAAAGTGTAAATGATGCACACATACTTCAGATGTAATTCTTTTTTCTTCGAGTGGAAGCATATTGCTAAAGAGTTGTAATTCTTTAGCGGTGGTAATATGTAAAACGTGCAACCTGGTGCCAAATTTTTTGGCCATTTGTACTGCTCTAAATGAAGATTCAAAACAAACGTCTTCGTCTCTAATTAACGGATGATCTGCGGCAGTTAATACCCTGTTTTCTGCGGTAAACTTTGCTAGGTTGCTTTTGAATAGACGCTCTTCTTCACAATGGGTAGCAATTAAAACTTCAGAACCTTCAAATATTTTTTCTAATAAAATTGGGTTATCAACGAGTAAATTTCCGGTTGATGACCCCATAAATATTTTGACACCACAAACATCATTTTTTTTGTCGTTGGTGCGTAGCACTTCCTCCAAATTGTCGTTGGAAGTACCCATAAAAAAGGAGTAGTTCGCAAGTGCATGGTGCTTTGCGGTATCATATTTTTGCTCGAGTAACTCGTGGGTAAATGCCGGTGGATTGGTATTTGGCATCTCCATAAACGAAGTAACACCACCTCTTACCGCTGCTTTTGCCTCTGTATAAATGGTTGCTTTGTGCGTAAGCCCCGGTTCTCTAAAATGCACTTGATCATCAATAACGCCAGGGATTAGGGTTTTCCCCGTTCCGTCTATTTCTTCAATGCGCATGCTAGGGTCTAGTTGCGATCCAATTTTTTCGATGCGGGTATCTCTAATCCATACATCACCTGTTGTGGTGGTTCCTTCGTTTACGATGGATACGTTTTTGATGACTATATTTTTCATAATAGACGGTTATGTTGTTGCTTTATTTGAAGCGATTAATCTTCTAAGTGTATTGAAAACACGATCATTCTAGATTGTAATTTATCAAGTACATTGGAATATTTGAGTCCGCGATCAAGTTGATGTAAGTTGGTGATACCGTAACTGAATTTTATTTCTGGTGAAACAGTTACAAAGGGCAAATAAAAATTAAGTCCTAGGCCCGCTTCTAATCCAAAATCTACAGCACGTAATTTAACGAGGTCATCGGCGTTACGCGAGGTTGAATTACTGGACAAATCAAAGTCAAATTTGACGCCGCCTAAAATGTACAATCTAAAATTATCAATTCGGTCAGAATTTAATTTAAAGTGTGCTGGAAGACTTACAAGTGTAGAAGGTAAAATTTGTTGTTGCTGGGTTTGCTCGCCTGGTTTAACAGATTTTAATGTGTAGTCGATGTATTTAGATCCGCCAATGATAAGCTGTGGATTTGCACGAAGCTCTATGTGATCATTGATTTTAAGGGTTGCTAATAAGCCCATGGTAATACCGCCACTAGATACCGGGTTTACGTACATGATAGAATCCGACGCTAAAAAATCTGCAGATTTGGTATGGTGTAAATAGCTTTTGTTATAGCCGAGGGTTAATCCAAAATAGTAAGGCAGGTCGTCTCTATACGAACGGTATATTTCGCGCTGCGCCTGTATACTGCTCACCGCGCAAAACAAAATAATGCAAGTGGTTATTATTTTTTTCCGCAGTAAATCGTGCATATGCCAAAAGTCAATTTCTTATTGGTAATAGAGGTAAAGCCTACTTTTTCCATGATGCTCGTAAAAGCATCTCCTTCTGGAAAAGCTTGAACACTATCATTTAAATACTGGTAGGCCTCTTTATTTTTTGCAATCATTTTACCAAAACCGGGGGCTACTAAGTTCATGTAAATATTGTAGAAGCCTTTAAATAAAAACTGTTTTGGTTTTGAAAATTCAAGTATCACAAGTTTGCCGCCTGGTTGTAACACACGAAACATTTCTTGTAAACCTGTTTCTAAGTGTTCAAAATTACGCACACCAAACGCAACAGTGATACCATCAAAATGATTGTCGTTAAATGCGAGTTGTTCGCTATCACCACTCACTAGTTCAATCGAATCTTGTAATCCTAGCGCTGCAATTTTTTTTCTGCCTTCTGCAAGCATGCCTTCAGAAATATCAACACCCGTGATATGGGTTGGGGCAATCATTTTATGCGTTAGAATGGCAACATCACCAGTGCCTGTTGCAACGTCTAATATAATTTGAGGCTTCACTTCATTTAATGCATGAATGGCTTTTTTACGCCAACTCACATCGATACCTGCACTTAAAAAGCGGTTCAAAAAATCGTACCTGAATGCGATGCTGTCAAACATGCTCGCAACCTGCTCCTTTTTAGTGAGCCCACTTTGTTCATAGGGCACTACTTTATCATGTGCATACTTTCCCATAGGTTGCAAAGATACCAAATAATAGCCCTTTTAAGGGGCAATGTGGAGGCTTAAAAGCCTAAATACCTCGTTAATGTTTCGCAAAAATTCTTTTTAATCCAATTCACTCCCAATTAAAGTGCGGCCGTATCTTCGTTCAAGCAAATGAAAGCAAGAATTTACAAGTCTACGGGTAGTTGGTATGTGGCCAAAGCGGAAACGGGCAAAATGTACAATGCACGTATTAAGGGGGTGTTTAAAATTGGCGGACTTACCTCTACCAATCCTATTGCGGTAGGTGATGAAGTAGAGATGCAAATTGAAGACGTGTTAGAAGAATCCGCCATGATTGACACCATTTGTGACCGTAAAAATTATGTTGCGCGGGTATCACCACACAACAAACACCAGCACCATATTATTGCTGCCAATCTCGATCAGAGCTTATTATTTGCCACCCTAAAAGATCCAAAAACATCACAAGGTTTTATAGACCGTTTTTTGATTTCTTGCGAAGCCTATCATATTCCAGCTATTATTGTTTTTAATAAATCTGATTTATACAAACAAAAAGAGTTGGATCATTTTGCGCACCTACAAAAAATTTATTCCAGCATCGGTTATCAAGTAATGCTATGTAGTGTCGAAAAAAATACAGGCGTTGCAGAAATTGCTGCACTGTTAGATGGTAAAATAACACTCCTAAGTGGACATAGTGGTGTGGGAAAATCTACCTTTATCAATTCAGTATTTCCAACACTCGAATTACGTACACAAGAAGTAAGTGGTTGGAGTGGAAAAGGCATGCATACCACCACTTTTGCAGAAATGTTTGACCTGCCTACAAGTGGCGCTATCATTGACACGCCGGGCATTAGAGAGTTAGGACTTGTAGATATTTCTAAACAGGAATTGGCACATTATTTTCCTGAAATGCGCGCCCAAATGGGGAACTGTCATTTTAATAATTGCATGCACATCGAAGAACCTGGATGCGCTGTTAAAAGTGCGCTCGAAGAAGGAAAAATTGCCGCTGATAGATACGTGAGTTATCTTAATATTTTAAC
>JAGNTI010000223.1 GCA_017987615.1 Sediminibacterium sp.
TAACTGTTAATGAAAGCTTTGCTAATTATAGCCAACTATTATGGTGGGAGCACAAACTAGGTAAAGACGAAGCCTTATTTGAACATTACAATGAAATGCAGGGTTACTTATTTAGCGGCTCTCAAAATAAAGACCTTGTTCGTTTTAATTACAACGATAAAGAAGACATGTTTGACGCAGTTAGCTATAATAAAGGCGGACGCATCTTACACATGCTACGTAATTATATTGGCGACGATGCCTTTTTTACAGCACTCAACAAATATTTAAGTGCCAACAAATTTGGTAATGGTAGTGCACACAAATTAAGAATGGCATTTGAAGAAGTATCAGGTAAAGACCTTAACTGGTATTTTAACCAGTGGTATTTCGGAAGCGGTCATCCTAAATTAGAAATTAGTTATGACTATAACGATGCTACACGCACTGCATCTGTAATTGTTGCACAAACGCAAAAGGGTGATAAAGTATTTAAACTCCCTATCAATATTGATGTATGGAATGGTGATGCAAAAACACGCCATATGGTTTGGGCCGAAAATAAAGTAGACACATTTAATTTTACAGTTGCCGCAAAACCAGACAATATTAATGTGGACGCTGATAAAATTTTATTGGCAGAAAAAAAGGATACCAAAACAAAGGAAGCCTATGCGCACCAGTACTTTCACGCGGGCAACTTTTTGGACAGAAGAGAAGCCGTTGCCTTTATGTATGACATTGACAATGCAAAAAGCGAACTGGGCAGAAAAGTTTTATTAGCTGCTTTATCTGATACTTCTTTTAGAATTAGAACTTTTGCAATCAATGCATTTACAAGATTAGCTTCTGATGCAGTTGTTATTAATAAGTCTATTGAAATAGCTAAAAAAGATCCTTCACGCATAGCTAGAGCCGCAGCTATTGATTATTTAGGCATGCAGCGTAGCGAAAAGTTAGCTGATTTATTTGCAAGTGCTTGTTTCGATTCTAGCTACACCGTGGCAGGATCTGCATTAAGAGCGCTTACAGATATTGATAGTGCTGCTGGTAAAAAAATGACAATTGAACTTAACAAGCAACCTTCTAAAGGAAGATTAAATGCTACGTTAATTGAAAACAGCATCCGTTTTGGCGACGCTAGTTCTTATGATTTTATCATGAGCAGCTTTAACAAAATGGGCCTAACTATGGAAAAAATTCAGATGACCAATCAAATTGCTTTCTTTTTAGGCAAAACAAATGATGTAGTAAAAATTAAAGAAGGCGTTACTGCCATTGTAGACTTTAGAGAATCAATTCCTGAGGCTTACAAACCGCAGATCTCTCCAATGATCAACAAAGGTCTTACAGGGCTTGTAACTAGCTTAGAAAAGGCTGGAAATAAAGAAGCGGCTAATTTTGTATCAACAAAACTACCCGCTCCAAAAAATTAAAATATACTGTCAAGTGTGGTACCTAATTACATAGGTACTACACTTGATTTTGTTGTTATTTTTAAGTCGATAGGTGCATCGTTCCCCATAACGTTCATCGTTCCTTTTAGGCCACCAGTGCCAGTTTCAGATTTTAACATACCTGTTTTAGCATCGTAAATACGCTTTAATTTAATAGTGCCTTGCGTATTTTGCTTGATTTCCATTCCATTTTGATTGAGTGTATTTGAAAGTTTAACGTTGGTTAAAACATTTACACTAATATCTGTAGCAGTTACTTCTGCAATCACAAATAAAGACTGAGTAGCTGCTTCAGGCTTATTATCAACCACGCTCCACTGATGCGACGCTTTAATTGAAGCAGCAGGAAGGGTTAAGAAAAATTTTGCTTGATCAGAAGTGCCATTGTTTTGCGCTAGTAAAGCATTTAAAACTTCAGAACCCGCTGCACTTACAGAGTTTACTACTTTTCCATTTTCGATGGTATAGTCTATTTGCTTATTCAGCACTTTTAACTGCTCAGCCATCATCGGATTAGATTTTAAACTAGCATCTTCCGAATCAAAACTTTGCTCGTTACCCATTGCACTTACAGAACCAGCAATTCTAGTAATAGCAGTAGCTAAATGATAACTAGCACCAGATACTGATTTAAGTTCAAAATTTTGATACACCTTAGAACCATTAGATAGTTCAATATCTTGACCCATCATAGACATGCTGGTGATATTGTTTGATTCTGTTACCACTTTAAATTTTGTGCCTGCAGGCAGTTTTGGCGCTTGCGCACTCGTTGTAAATGCTGCTGCAAATAAAGCAGCCGCTAAGATTGTTTTTTTCATGTGATTATTTTTAACTGAGATTATTTGAAATTACCAGCCGCCGCCAGCACCGCCGCCGCCGCTGCTTCCGCCACCAAATCCGCCAAAGCCTCCGCCGCCGCTATCACCAAATCCACCACCACTGCTTCGACCACCACCTAGTAAAGATCCTAATAGCATACCAGTAGCAACATCGGAATAGCCACGACGCGACATTGAGCCTCCGCCGCCTCTACCGCCGCCACCTGCTACAACGAGTAAAATAAAGATAAGCATGCCTAAAAA